>JANOVW010000666.1:0-4389 GCA_031417575.1 Rhodoferax sp.
GGCGGGTGAGGTCGTAGCCCGCACTGCTTTTTTTGGCCCGTGTGCCGGTGCGGATCACTTCGCCGCTGGCGGTCACCACTTCAAGGCCCAACACGTTCTCACGCATGGTGCCGTAACGCACGGCGTTGGTGCCGCTGGCGCGGGTGGCGCTCATGCCGCCAATCGACGCATCAGCGCCCGGGTCTATCGGAAAAAACAGGCCGGTGCTTTTCACTTCTTCATTGAGTTGTTTGCGGGTTACGCCGGGCTGCACCGTTACCGTCAGGTCCTCGGCGTTGATGCTCAGCACCTTGTTCATGCGGCTCACATCCACACTGATGCCGCCCTGAATGGCCAGCAAATGCCCTTCGAGCGACGAGCCCACGCCAAACGGAATCACCGGCATGGTGTGTTCACTGGCAAGCTTGACGGCATCGGCCACGTCGGCGGTCGACTCGGCAAACACCACGGCTGAGGGCGGCGGCACCGAGTATGACGATTCATCACGCCCGTGCTGCTCGCGCACCACCAGGGCCGTGGAGCAATTGGCACCAAAGCGCCCTTTGAGCGCCTCCAGCATGGCCGCAGGCAGCGCCTTCTGGTTCACTTCGGGCATCAGGTGCTGGGGGTGGGTGGGTGCGTTCATCAGGGGCTCCGGTCTAAAGGGCGCTGGCGTAGCGGAACAAAAAGGCCATTATCCATTTGCTGGCCCGGTTTGCCTATGTGGTGAAATCTGTACCGTCAAATCATCAGGAGGACGGACGTGAAGCTGGCTTTGGTAGGTTCAAAATATTTCGGCGCCACAGTGTTGGCTGCCCTGCAAAAGGTGCCGGGGGTGGAGATTGGCTGCGTGGTGGCCCCGGCGGCGGATGACCGCCTGGCGCTAGCGGCGCTGAAGGCGGGTATTGCGTTGCATGTGCAGCCTGACCCCAAAATGGTCAATGGCGACGCGATTGCCGAAGGCACCGACGTGATTGTGGCGGCGCATACCCATGCGCGCATCAGCAACGAGGCGTTGGCCCGCTCGCGCTTGGGCGGTGTGGGTTACCACCCCTCGCTGCTGCCACGGCATCGCGGCATTGCGGCGGTGGAATGGACGATTTTGAGCGGCGACCCGATTGCCGGGGGCTCCGTCTACCATTTGGCCGACGGCTGGGACAAAGGCGGCATTGCCGCGCAAGACTGGTGTTTTGTCGCCAAAAACGACGACGCCCGAAGCTTGTGGGAGCGCTCGCTCGCGCCCATGGGCCTGGCGTTGTTGTGCAAAGTGGTCGCGCACGCGCGGGATCACGGTGTGCTGCCTTCACACCAACAAGACCCGCAATTCGCCACCAAGGCGCCGATGATCCGCCGCCCGCTGACCCTGACGGAAGGTGACGCACCCGCCACCAACGCGCTGGTTGTGACGGTGATGGGTGCCGACCGCCCCGGCATTGTGAGCCTGCTGTCTGAACGCGCCCAGCGTTTTGGGGCCAACTGGGGTGCCAGCCAGATGGCGCGGCTGGCCGGTGAGTTTGCCGGCATGGTGCAGCTGGAAGTGCCGCCTGAAAACACGGCCGGGCTGGTGGCCGCGCTGCGCGAGTTGGAGGGCACAGGCCTCAAGGTGGTGGTCACCCAAAGTGCCGCCGCCACCGCACCACCCAGCGTGCGCGCCATGGCGCTGGAGTTGCTCGGCGACGACCGCGTGGGCATAGTGAGCAAACTCACGGCGCTGTTGACCGACCGCAACGTCAGCATCGACCGCATCGACACCGAGATCGTGCAGGCTGGGCCTGATGGCAAACCCGGTTTCAAGGTGCGCGCCCAGCTACAGGTGCCGCGCAGCGTAACCACCGAAGCCCTGCGTGAAGCACTGGATTCGCTCGCGCAGGAGCTGATGCTCGACATCGGCCTGGGAGACTAATCATGGGCAACCGACTCACTCAAATCGCTACCCGCACTGGCGACGACGGCACCACCGGCCTGGGCGACAACACCCGCGTACGTAAAGACAGCCTGCGCGTTCAGGCCATGGGCGACGTGGACGAGCTCAACTCGCACATCGGCGTGTTGTTGTGCGAAGCCATGCCCGAAGCCGTGCGCACCTTGCTGGTGGAAATACAGCACCAGCTTTTCAACCTGGGTGGTGAATTGTCAATACCCGGCTTTGAACTGCTCAAGCCCGAGGCGATTGTGGCGCTCGATGAAGCCCTGGCAGACCACAACGAAACGCTGCCGCGTTTGCAGGAATTCATCTTGCCCGCAGGCACCCGCGCCGCCTCACAAGCCCACGTGTGCCGCACCGTAGCCCGCCGCGCCGAACGCGCCGTGGTGGCGCTGGGCGCGGCAGAAGACCTGAAAGACAACCCCCGCCAATACCTGAACCGCCTGAGCGACCTGATGTTTGTGCTGTCACGGGTGTTGAACCGTTACCGCACCGATGGCAGCGTGGGGGACGATGTGTACTGGAAGAGCGCGCGGCTGGTGCGGGGCGAGGCGGATGCTTGACGTTGGGTGGTGTCAGACCGTCATCATTTTCCAATTTAAATACAATTTAAATTTGTCGGAAAAATTTACAGTTGCCATACCTGAAACGACGGTGTGGGTAGGTCATGGTTCATACACTGGCATAACCTATTGATTTTAATCGGATTAAATTTTGGAAATGAACTTTAAAATACTGGCATGTATTTTGCTCGACTATCCTGTGAAGCAGTTAGTTCCGATAAATCCAACTTGGGAAACCATAGTGAAAACAAAATCAATTCTTGCCACCCTCGCGTTTTTGGGTGCCTCCGTCGCAGCGCAGGCGGTGCCGCTGGCCGCCGCTTTATCCAATAGCAATGTGGATTTAACGGGCAATTTTGTCTATGCGCTGACGATGAACCCGAATGCGGCTGGCACCACGGTCGGCAATGCCACTTTCACCAGCGGCTTTAGTACTGCAGGTGCGACCGTATCGCACCAAAACTACATTCAGGGCTGGCACAGCAGCACCGCAGCCAATTCAGCTGGGCTGGGCAATGTGATGCGCTCCATCATTTGGAGTTACGGAAACACCAATGCTGAAGTCGTTCAGTTGACCATGTCCAACTTGCAAATTGGCACGAGTTACAAAGCCCAGTTGTTATTCGGCGAAGCCTGTTGCGACCGCGGTTTCGATATCTTCCAAAACGGCATCAAGGTCGCGGACGACTTTTCGCCCTTTGGCTTGAGCGGCAATGACTATGGCGGTGCCGCCATTTGGGCCGATACCTTTGTCGCCACATCAACGAGCGTCGTTTTTGGCTTGGGCTATTATGGTGGGCATGGGGATTACAACCCAATTTTGAACGCTGCTACTCTGGAACAAATGCCATCAACAGACGTGCCAGAGCCAGGTTCTTTACCCTTGTTGCTCGCTGGTCTGGGCGCCGTTGGCTTTTGGGCCCGCCGCAAGTCGGTGCACTCGGCTAGTTGATACCCCTGCTGCTCCTCAGGAAACCCGCTTCGGCGGGTTTTTTCTTTTAGCGGGGCACCTGCGCAAACCCGCTCTCCACCCACGCCATCGCGGTGCTGCGGTTGAGCTTGTAGGAAGGTGGCACAGCCTGTTCCGCGAGGGTTTGGCCACTGGCATTGGTGGCGCTTAACCGGGCGCTGGGGTGCTCGTCGTCGGGTTCGATGTCCAGCGAGACGGTGACGCGCGTAGCACCCACGGCGACATCGATGCTTTGATGCAACGAGGCATGCAGGTGCTGTTCACTGCGGCGAAAGAACTCGCTGGCGGTTTTTACCAGCGTTCTGAAGGCGGTGCCATCCAGCGGTTTGGGGTTCTTTTTGTCGCGGCCCATGGTCCACGGGCCGACCAGGGTGGGTTCGGCTTCGCCGTTGCGCACCATGGCCACAGCCCAACCGTCGTCGTCTTCGTTTTTGATGACATGGGCCGTCCAGCCGTCGCTGCACCAGTGGCGAGGTTCTTGTACGTTGGGGTAGGGGTCGGTCACAGTGGGTTCAGAAAACAAAACAAGGCTGCACTGTAATCGACGTGCCCGGCATGTTGGGCGAATGGCTCGCCCGCAACCGGGCCAGAGCCAGTGGCTAGCGCGGTGCCAAAACCGCCATGGTGATGCGCGAGACGCAGGTGAGCTCTCCCGCGTCATTGACCAGGTCAATGTGCCACACGTGGGTGCTGCGGCCGATGTGCACCGGGCGGGTGATGCCGGTGACCCAGCCCGCGCTGACACCCT
This sequence comes from Rhodoferax sp., assembly GCA_031417575.1. Lineage (GTDB taxonomy): Bacteria > Pseudomonadota > Gammaproteobacteria > Burkholderiales > Burkholderiaceae_C > JANYCG01. Next base: position 4,185 of record JANOVW010000666.1, read on the forward strand.
TGATGTGGTTGGCGTTGATGTCCAGCCCCACCACCCGGTGGCCGGGTTCAGCAGCCGAAGCTGCACCGCAGGAACCCAGGGTTTCGGCCAACACCACACTCACGCCGCCGTGCAAAATGCCGTGGGGCTGAATGGTGCGTTTGTCGACCGGCACACGTGCCCGGATGAAGTCGTCGCCCACTTCCAAAAATTCAAGGCCCAGGGT
>JANOVW010000667.1:0-5678 GCA_031417575.1 Rhodoferax sp.
AGACCAGCCGGGAGGACCTTCCGACATCTACAAATGATACGGAATTTTCAATTTAATTATATTGTAATTTTATATTTAGAATAAAAAACAAATTGTCAACGTATTAATTGCACTATTAGCTATATAAAATATATCATTAAAGTATAAATATTATTTATTAATTATTGAAAAATATCAATAAATAGATTAAATTTAGTCAGTTTTATGTTGCGGGGCCTGCTGCAACATCCGCTTTACCAAGAGCGGTTGGGTCGGCCACTTGCGGGGTTGCCGCCAAGTCATTCGTTGGGGGATGCGCCCAGGCCCACAGCAACTGCGACACCTCCTCCACGCCGATCCGGTGGGTGGCGGAAAACAACCGCACTTCGCCCCCGCCGGCGTTGAGTTTCATGATCGACAACGCCTTGGTTTGTTCAGACCGGTTCAGTTTGTCGGCTTTGGTCAAAATCACCAAAAATTTCAGGCCTTCGGCAACGCGCGGGCGTACCACGTCAAGCAAGATTTCATCCAGCTCGGTCAGGCCATGGCGCGGGTCACACATCAGCACAATCGCCTTGAGGTTTTCACGCGTCACCAAATAATTGGCCATCACCTGCTGCCAGCGGATTTTGTCGGCCTTGGGCACCGCCGCGTAGCCATAACCCGGCAAATCGGCCAAAACCGCGTCGGTCAGGCCTTGTTTTCCCAGCGAAAACAGGTTGATGTGTTGGGTGCGGCCTGGTTTTTTGGAGGCAAACGCCAGCTGTTTTTGCTGCGTCAAGACATTGATGCAGGTCGATTTGCCGGCGTTGGAGCGGCCCACGAAGGCGATTTCTGGCACCTCCAGGGGTGGCAAAAAATGCAGCTCGGGCGCTGTGGTTAAAAACCGGGCGGTATGCAGCCAACCCGTGGCGACCACACTGGCGGTGGGTGGCGGTTTGGCCGCTCCAGCCGGTTTGCCAGTGGCTTTCGCGGTGCTTTTGGCGGTAGCTTTTGCGGCAGTAGCCGGGCGTGCGGCAGAGCGCTGGACGGTTCGGGTGGGGGGCGGCTTGGAAGGACTGGGCATGGCAAAGACGGGCGGACCAACAGGGACAAGCCGTGCGGCCATTGTAGAATCAAGGGGTTTTGCACTACTGTCTGGGTGCCGTTTCGATGGGCCGGTAGCCTACATCGAACAGACCCAATTGACCGAACTGACCTAACCGTCACGAATTACCTACACGATCCAGTCTATGAAGCCGTTTTGTCACTTATTGCTCGCCGCCGCCCTGGCCCTGGGTGCCTCCTTGTCATTTGCGGCAGAGGAAGCCAAGCCTGCTGCTGCGAAACCTGAAGCGCCAAAGGTCGCCAAGCCAGATCTGGCCAAGGCCGATGCCAGTTACGGTGCGGTGTGCCTTGCCTGCCACGGTGTGGATGGCAACTCCGCCATCGCTGCCAACCCCAAATTGGCGGGTCAGCACCCCGAATACCTGATCAAACAACTGCAAGAATTCAAAAACGGCAAACGCAATAACGCCATCATGAAGGGTTTTGCCAGCACCATGTCTGACGATGACATGCGCAATATGGCTTACTGGGCCAACAGCAAAAAACCCAAAGCCGGTTTTGCCAAAGAAAAAGAACTGGTTGCGTTGGGCGAACGCATTTACCGGGGCGGCATTGCTGATCGCCAAGTGCCTGCTTGCGCGGGTTGCCACAGCCCCAATGGCGCTGGTTTGCCCGCACAATACCCGCGTTTGTCGGGTCAACACGCCGATTACACGGATGGACAGCTGAAGGCTTTCCGCGACGGCGTGCGCAACAACAGCCTGCCGATGACCCAGGTGGCGGCCAAGATGAATGACCGAGAGATCAAGGCAGTATCAGACTACATCGCCGGCCTTCGCTAAATCCGCCCGCCAAAACCGGCGATTACGTCGTTGCAACGCCTTGCCGTGCCAAAGCACTGTCTGCGGCGTTGCGCCTAGTACTCACCGGTTTTGACAAGCGGGTTCTGTTTCCTGAACCTGCTTGCGGGAACCAAGTCGTCCAAACCAACCCTAACAAGGCGGGCCATTCCTCGGGTGGCCCGCTTTTTTGTTTTTTACACTGAGAAAACCTGTTCGACATGAGCGTTTCAACCGCTGGCCTTGAGATTAAAACCACTTCGCGCGCCCTGCGTGCAGTGGTAGAGCTGCTGTCGTCCATGCGGTTTTCCATTTCACTGCTGTCGGTGATTTGCATCGCATCGGTGATCGGCAACGTGCTCAAGCAAAACGAGCCGTATGGCAACTACGTCAACCAGTTTGGGCCGTTTTGGGCGCAAGTGTTTGGCGCGGCTAGTTTGTTCTCGGTTTACAGCGCCTGGTGGTTTTTGTTGATTCTGGCGTTTTTGGTCATCAGCACCTCTTTGTGCATTGCCCGCAATGCACCCAAGATTCTGGTTGACCTGAGAACCGTTAAAGAAAACATGCGTGAGCAAAGCCTGAAGGCGTTTGGCATGCGCGCCCAGGCCGTTTTGGCCGAATCACCCGAAGCAGCCGCACAGCGGATTGGCGGGCAATTGGCAGGTGGCGGCTGGAAGGTGAAGCTGCAGGCGAGGCCCCCGGCAAATGGCGCCGCAGCGGGTGCGGGAACCGGCTGGATGGTGGCAGCGCGGACCGGGGGGGCCAACAAGCTGGGTTATCTGGCCGCACACAGCGCCATCGTGCTGGTGTGTATTGGCGGTTTGCTCGATGGTGACCTGATGGTTCGGGCCCAGATGTTGTTCAATGGCAAAACGGCTTACCAAGGTGGCGGCCTGATCGCCGATGTCAAGCCTGAACACCGCTTGTCTGAAAGCAACCCGACCTTTCGCGCCAATTTGCTGGTAACCGAAGGCACGCGCTCCAGCACGGCGGTGCTGAGCCAACAAGATGGCGTGTTGATCCAGGATTTGCCGTTTTCCATCGAACTCAAAAAATTCATCGTCGAGTATTACTCGACCGGCATGCCCAAGTTGTTCGCCAGTGACATCGTTATCCATGACAAAGAAACCGGCCAACAGATTCCGGCGCGGGTTGAAGTCAACCATCCGGCCAGCTACAAAGGCGTTGAAATTTATCAATCCAGCTTTGACGACGGCGGCTCAATCGTCAAATTGAAGGCTTTTGCAATGCAGGCTGCTACCCGCCCATTTGAGGTGGAGGGCGTGATTGGCGGCAAATCCGAATTGCTCAAAGGTCAGGGGGAAGTGCCCGGCCAGCCGCAGGACAAATTGACACTTGAGTACACCGGCCTGCGCGTCATCAACGTGGAAACGCTGGGTCAAAACCCCGGCGCCGCAGGTGCTGGCGGCGGTGGCCTGGACCCGCGCAAGGTAGACCTGCGTGAAAGCATTGATTCCCGATTGGGCGCAGCCAACAAACCCGATGCCAAAAAGAACCTGCGCAACGTCGGGCCCAGCATCAGCTACAAACTGCGGGATGCTGCCGGGCAAGCACGGGAGTTCAACAACTACATGTTGCCGGTAGACACGGGCGACGGCGTTCCGGTGTTTTTGCTGGGCGTGCGTGACACGCCGGCCGAAGCGTTTCGCTACCTGCGTATTCCCGCCGATGCAGAAGGCAGCCTGGATGACTTCACCCGCTTGCGTAATGCCCTGCAAGATCCGCAGCAGAGGGCTTTGGCGGTTAAAAACTATGCGGCCCAGGCGGTTGACCCACAACGTCCTGAACTCGCCATCCAGTTGGGTGCTTCGGCAACACGCGCGTTGAATCTGTTTTCAGGTGCCGAACAAATGAAGGTGACCGGGTTGCCCGCTGGCAGCAAAAGTGGCGGTCTGCAGGCGGTGGCTGATTTCATCGAAACCAATGTGCCGGAAGCCGAACGTGCCAAAGCCGGTGAAATCCTGGTGCGCATCCTGAATGGCGTGTTGTATGAGCTGGCCCAGGTCGCGCGTCTGCAGGCTGGTTTGAAACCGCTGGAGTCCAATGAAAAAACCCAAGGCTTCATGACCCAATCAGTGCTGGCCTTGAGCGACGTGCAGTTTTACCCGGCGCCCATGGCCATGCAGCTGACCGATTTCACCCAAGTCCAGGCCAGCGTGTTCCAGGTGGCGCGGGCACCGGGCAAATACATCGTTTATCTGGGTTGCACTTTGCTGATTTTGGGCGTTTTTGCCATGCTGTACGTGCGTGAACGGCGCGTTTGGGTGTGGCTTGCGCCGGGTGCTGATGCGGGCGGGGGCAGCCGGGCGACGATGGCGCTCTCGTCGAATCGGAAAACCATGGATACTGACCGTGAATTTGCTTCACTTAAAACCAAGTTGTTAGGCTTGGCGGAATAATGGATTGAACCAATGAACACTGCTACTACCGACACGCTGGGCCGGCCAACACTGGCTTCGACAACCTTGAGTCTGAACGAAGGCTATTTCAGCCAGCGCAGCGCCTTTGACTGGCTCTTTGCTGTGCTGTTGGCGGCCGGAGCCTGGTTTGCGTTTTCCCGCTACTCGGCCTACATGGATGGTTACGAAAAGGCCATTCTGATCGGCACGGTGCCCAGTGCCATCGCTTTGGGCTGGTTTTGGCGGCCACTGCGCAATTTGATGTTGGTGGTGGCGGCTTTTTCATTGCTGGGCATCAATGCCTACCAGGGCAGTTTGGCCAACGCTGAAAAAGTGTTCTGGCTGAAGTATTTCCTCAGCAGCCAATCGGCCATCCTGTGGATGAGTGTATTGTTTTTCATGAGTACCGCGTTTTACTGGCTGGGCATTTTCTCCAAAAAGGAATCCAGCACCATGGAGATGATCGGGTCGCGCATGGCCTGGGTGGCGGTGACGATGGCGCTGATCGGCACCATGGTGCGCTGGTATGAAAGTTACCTGTTGGGGGCGGATGTCGGCCACATTCCGGTGAGCAACCTTTACGAAGTGTTTGTGTTGTTTTGCTGGATGACGGCCGCTTTCTATCTGTATTTTGAGGCGCAGTACAAAACCCGCGCTTTGGGAGCATTTGTGATGCTGGTGGTCAGCGCGGCGGTGGGTTTTCTGCTTTGGTACACGGTGGTGCGCGAGGCGCATGAGATCCAGCCATTGGTGCCTGCGCTGAAGAGCTGGTGGATGAAGCTGCATGTGCCGGCCAACTTTATCGGTTACGGCACCTTCGCGCTGTCGGCCATGGTGGCGTTTGCGTACCTGATCAAAACGCAGGCGGGTGAAACCCGTTGGTACAAGCTCGCGCCGCTGTGGTTGCTGGGTGTGGTGTTGTGTTTTGAGCCGGTGGTGTTCCGCACGAGCTCCAAAGCAGGGGCCGCCGCGAATGGCAGCAGCTACTGGATGGTGTATTTCGGCATTTCGGCACTGATCGTCGCAGCCATCCTGATGGGGCGCAAGCGTATTGCCTCGCGTTTGCCCGATTTAAGTGTGCTGGATGACGTGATGTACAAATCCATTGCGGTTGGTTTTGCCTTTTTCACGATTGCCACGGTGCTCGGAGCGCTGTGGGCAGCCGAGGCTTGGGGCGGTTACTGGAGTTGGGATCCGAAAGAAACCTGGGCGCTCATCGTCTGGCTGAATTACGCCGCCTGGTTGCACATGCGCCTCATGAAGGGCCTACGGGGCACCGTGGCGGCATGGTGGGCGCTGGTGGGGTTGGCGGTGACGACCTTTGCCTTTTTGGGCGTGAACATGTTTTTGAGCGGGTTGCATAGTTACGGGACGCTTTGATATCTGCTTTGGG
>JANOVW010000668.1:0-3353 GCA_031417575.1 Rhodoferax sp.
GGCACCCACACATGGCCGCCCAGTGAATGGTCGCCAAACGGCGGGATCAGGGTGAACCACGGAAAGATGAACTGCGTGATGCGCCAGTAGTAACTGTTGAGCGTGCCGCCGGGTTTGCCGTCGGCCCAATCACCATTGCGGCGGCCATACAGTGTCAGACCAAAGGGGTTTTTCTCGATGTCAAAAATGACATTGCCGTCGGCCTTGATGTAATCGACCGCCTTGGTGCCCTGATGCATGGGGTCTGAATCGACCGAGAATTTGTGCACAAACGAGACGTGCGCAGTGTCGATGCCACCTTCAATGGCCTGCAGGTAATTGCTTTCTTGCAGCCGTTTGGAAACATACACATGGCTGGCCGGCAGGGTGCACCATTCAAGGCCGGGCGGCTCGGGCTGGGTACCGGGCGGGCCCATGTAGGCCCAAACGATGCCACCCCGCTCAATACACGGGTAGGCCTTGATGGCCATGCGCGTTTTGACCTGGGCACCACCGTCGGCGTTGTCGCGCGCAGAGGGCACATCGACACACGCGCCATTGCGGTCAAATTTGAGCCCGTGATACGCGCAGCGAATACCGCAGCCTTCGTTGCGGCCAAAAAACAAAGATACACCCCGGTGCGAACAAAATTCGTCGATTAAACCGGGCTGGCCTTCGCTGTCTCGGAAGGCGATGAGCTTTTCACCCATGATCTTCACACGCACCTGCGGGCCATCGGGTTGCGCAATTTCTGCGCTGCCCACAATCGGTACCCAGTAACGGCGCATCAGGTTGCCCATCGGGGTGCCAGTGGCGGTTTGGGTGAGGAGGTTTGAAGTGGCTTGGTCCATACCCTGTATTTTCTACCAATGCGCTGCCAAAGCGCATGCCGTCAGCACGCTAACATGGGCGGTGAAAACAGCTTTGCAGCGGCTCCATTGGCCTTTGACGACCCGAGCCAGCCTGTGCCAAACTGCACCAACCCCACCCCCAGGAGACCGTCATGATCAGCGGCATGAACCACTTCACCATCGTGGCAGAAGACCCGAAAGCAACAACAGACTATTACATCGGCTTGCTGGGCCTGAAAGATGGCTACCGCCCCGATTTGGGGTTCCCCGGTGCATGGCTATATGCAGGCGGCAGCGCGGTGCTGCACATCATCTATGGCCGCCCCATGCCCAACCCGCGCACGGGCGTGCTCGACCACATGGCTTTTAGCGCCGTAGACCTGAAAGCCGCCAAAAAGCGTTTTGATGCCAGCGGCCTCAAATTCACCTTGAACCGCCAGCGCGACACGCAAATTTGGCAGCTCTTCAGTTTTGACCTGAACGGCGCGCGGGTCGAACTGGATTTCGATCCGGCCGAGGAACTATGAGAGCGCTTTTTATTGCACTGCTTCTCGCAGGCGCGTGCTCACGTGCGGTTGCGCAGCCTCTGGCGCAGCCCGCACCAGACCCACGGCTCTACCTGGAAGACCTGAACAACCCCGCCGCCACCCAATGGGCTGATCGCGAGACCCAGAAAACCTTGGAAACCGTTCGCAAAATGCCAGGCTTTGACGAGCGTTACAAAGCCAACCTCAAGGTGCTGACCCAGCGTGAATTCAATATCCAATACCCGACGTCCGTCGGCGGCTTGGTCTACAACAACTACCGTGATGCTGTGCAACCCAGCGGCGTTTGGCGCAGCACCACGCCGGATGAATACCGCAAAGAGCGGCCCGATTGGCGCGTGTTGTTTCGGGTCGATGTGTTCAATCGCTCGGATGCCGCTGGCGATGCCAACAACTGGGTTTGGGGTGGCGCACAGGTGCAGGATCCGCAGCTCAAAGGCTTGAGCAGCAAGCCGCAACGGGCGCTGATTCGCCTCACGCGGGGCGGCAGCGACGCGGCCATCTTCCGAGAATTTGACCTGTCCAGCCGCCTCTTGGTGCCCGGCTCACAAAGCGGCTTTGAACTACCCGAAGCCAAGGGCTGGGCCACTTGGTGGACTACCGACGAACTACTGGTATCACTGTGTACCGCACCCGACAATTGCACCGCCAGTGGTTACCCCCGCGAGGTTCGACTGTGGAAGCGCGGTACAGCTTTGGCAGATGCAAGGCTGATCTTCAGGGCCGAGGCCAGCGACATGAGCGCCGATTGGTCTTTGGGTTTTGGACCCGACGGCAGCGCCCAATTGCTTTTGCAACGGCGCATCAGCTTCAACCATTATCTGCATCATGTGTGGGACGGACAAACGGCCAAGCCGGTTCTGATTCCAGGCCACGCCCGGGCTCGGGTTGAGCAAGGCCAAGTGCTTTTCACGACGCAAAATGCCTGGACCACTTTGGGAAAAGAGCACGCACCTGGCAGCCTTTTCTCCATGCCATTTGCCGATGCCACGCGCCAACCCTTGGCCCCAAGCTTGCTGTTTGAACCCGGCCCGCGCGACGTGAGCCATGGTGGCACCCTGAGCTCTCGTTTTGCAGCGGTGAATGAATCGCGCGACATGCAGCACCGCGTGGTGGTGCACACCTTGGACGGCAGCGCCGCGCCGCGCGAGGTACAGGGCTTGTCGCCTTTTGGGATGAGCCGTTTATGGCTGCACGACGGTAGCGGCGACCTGATGTGGCTGTCGCACCAAAGCTGGCTGCAACCGGCCACGCTTTACCTGCTGAACCTCAAAACAGCGAGCCTCGAAAAAATCCACGCCCAAGGTGCGGCCATGGATGCCAGCGGGTTCTCGGTCGAACAGGGCCAAGCCAGCAGCAAAGACGGCACACTGATACCCTACACCCTGATCGGACCCAAAACCCGCCCGCGCGACGGTCAACAACCAACCTTGCTATATGGTTATGGTGGTTTTGGAATTGCCGTAACCGCAGACTACCAGCGCAATGTCTTGCTCAATTGGCTGGCGCAGGGTGGCACTTATGTTGTGGCCCACATTCGCGGTGGTGGCGAACTGGGCAACGCTTGGGCACTGGCTGCCAAGGGCCTGCGGCGCCAAGTGGCTTTTGACGACTACATCGCGGTGGCCGAACACTTGCAAAAAATTGGGCTGACGCGACCCGCCAAACTGGGCATCTACGGCGCAAGCAATGGTGGCCTGTTAACCGCCGCTGTGCTGATGCAGCGGCCGCAGCTGTTTGGCGCAGTAGTCAGCCGTGTGCCCCTTACCGACATGCAGCGTTTCGTGCAGTTGCTGGCCGGGCCGTCGTGGGTTGATGAATATGGCGACCCCGATCAAGCCGACCAATGGGCAGTGATAAAGACCTACAGCCCCTACCAAAACCTCAAGCCTGGCGTGGCCTATCCGCCCACGCTTTACATGGCCAACCGCAACGACGACCGGGTGCACCCGGCGCATGGCCGAAAAATGGCAGCGGC
>JANOVW010000669.1:0-1930 GCA_031417575.1 Rhodoferax sp.
TGATGCGAACTTGAACCAAGCGCCACATTTGAATTTCGCCAACCACCGTCAATTTCGACCGTGTGGAAGGACACACATGCAACACTATCCGCCGAGCTGCGTAACGGCCAGGGCGGATGCGGGAGGTCAAGGCGGAGACGCTCCCTGCAGCCATCGCTAGGCGACACACTTTACCCCGCGTCGGGGGACACGGACGCAGCCGCCCTGACCGTTACGCAGCGTTCACATCCACACCAACGAGACAACCTTAGCGATGACTTAGCCGTTACACAACGCGGGTACCCATGCCAACGAAACGACCGTTGCGTTGACGTGGCGGATGTCCTGAATCAAAGCCCGCGCGAAATCAGCTCCTTCATCACTTCGGACGTGCCGCCATAGATGCGCGACACGCGCGTATCCACGTAGGCGCGGCAAATCGGGTATTCCATCATGTAGCCGTAGCCACCATAGAGCTGCAGCAACTCGTCCAGGCACTTGCCCAGCTCTTCGGTGCAATACAACTTGGCCATGGCGGCCTCTTCCAGCGTTAGTTTGCGCTTCAGGTGTTCAGCCAGATAAACGTCCACCATCATGCGCATCGCGGTGATGCGGGTTTTGATATCAGCCAGTTTGAACTTGGTGTTTTGAAACTCAAACACCGGCTTGCCAAACACCATGCGCTCCTTGGTGTACCGAATGGTTTCTGCCAACATGGCCTCACCCTTGGCGGCACTGGCAATGGCAATGATGAAGCGCTCTTGCGCCAACTCGCTCATTAAATACTTGAAACCCATGCCTTCTTCGCCCAACAGGTTCGAAACTGGTACCCTCACATTGTCAAAAAACAGCTCGGCTGTGTCGGCGGCTTCCTGGCCCATCTTCTCCAGCTTGCGGCCTTTGCGGAAACCGGGGCGGTCAGCCTCCACCAAAATCAGCGACGTGCCCTTGGCCCCCAACTTCGGGTTGGTTTTAACTACCAACACCACCAAATCGCAGTTCAGACCGTTGGAGATAAAGGTTTTGCTGCCGTTGATCACATACTCCTCACCATCGCGCAGGGCAGTGGTTCGGATGGCTTTCAAGTCACTGCCGGCGCCTGGTTCGCTCATGGCAATCGCCAAAATCACCTCGCCGCTGGCCGCTTTGGGCAGCCATTTGGCTTTTTGCTCGGCGGTACCCAAACGGGCGATGTAGGGTGCAATGATGTCCGAATGCAGGTAAAAGCCCGGCCCGCTGATATTGGACGTGGCCATCTCTTCAATCAACACCGCGCAATGGCCAAAATCGCCCCCTGCGCCACCCCATTCTTCGGAAATGGCTGTGCACAGCAGGCCTTCGCGCCCGGCCTTGAGCCAGGTTTCGCGGTCTACACGGCCCGCCTTGTCCCATTCATCCTGGCGCGGCGTGCATTCTTTTTCAACAAAACGGCGCACCGTTTCACGGTACATCTCGTGGTCTTCACGAAAAACGGTGCGGGGAAAGGTGAGGATGGTCATGACTGTGGTGATGAAGAAGGCTGATTTTCAGCGCGGCAAAGGGGTTTGATGCTACCCGGCGCAGCCCGTGTTTTGCTGTCGCCTCTACTACAATCGGCTTTTCAGCCTCTGGATGAACACCATGAACCGCTGCACCCGCCGGGCCCTTGCCCGAAACCCTTCGCCACAACCCGGCAAAGTACCCATTATATGGGGTGCCATTGCGCGAGGCCGCCGTGTCAGCCTTGCCGGTAGCTTGGCGCTCGGCATTGCATTGATGGCCCCCGCCACGTCGGTGTGGGCCCAAACCAGCTCCCCGACGACAACCTCACCGGCCGGCGCGCCAAGTTCGGCCCCAACGGCCGCTGCCGCTGCCGCCGAAAAGGCCCTGCAAGAGTTGCTGGAACGCGAAGCACTGGCTCGCCAAAATGCTGCGCTGCCGCAATTGGGCGCACGCCGGTTCCCGGCCAGCG
>JANOVW010000670.1:0-2028 GCA_031417575.1 Rhodoferax sp.
CATCATTCCGGTGCTGCCGGCCATGGTCGGTAGTTTCACCGGCTCCCAGACTGAACAGGCCTTTTGGTATGGCGTTGTGGCGTTCTCATTTGGCCTGGCCAACTTTATCGCCTCGCCCATTTTGGGTGCCTTGTCTGACCAGTATGGTCGCCGCCCCGTCCTGCTGCTGGGTTTTTTGGGGCTGTGCATCAGTTTTTTTGGTACAGCCATGGCCACTGCCTTGTGGATGATGGTCGCGGCACGGGTCATGTCAGGGGCCATGCAGGCCAACATTTCGATCGCCAACGCCTACGTGGCCGACTTCACACCGCCCGAACAACGCACCAAGCGGTTTGGCCAATTGGGGGCCATGCAGGGACTGGGCTTCATCGTGGGGCCCGTGATGGGTGGCTTGTTGGGTGCCAGCAACCTCAGCCTGCCATTTGTGGCGGCAGGTGTGCTGGCCTCCGTCAATCTGGTTTACGGGTATTTCATCCTGCCTGAATCGTTGCCGTTGGACAAACGCAAACCGTTTCGCTGGCGCAATGCCAGCCCATGGTCGGCCATCACCCGACTGGCGCAACTTCGCGGCGTGGGTTCGCTGGTGGGCGTGGTCGCCTTCAGTGGCCTGGCGCAGTTCATGCTGTACACCAGTTGGGTGCTGTACACCGCCTTCAAATTCGGCTGGGGCCCGCTGGAGAACGGCTGGAGCCTGGCAGCCGTGGGCATGGTGTCGGTCATCGTGCAGGGTTTTTTGCTGGGCAAATTGCTCGAACGCTTTGCACCACAACGCCTGGCTATTTGGGGCCTGATCTCCAGCACCGTGGCCTACGCTTTGTGGGGCCTGGCCTCGGAAGGCTGGATGATGTTCGCCGTGATCGGCGTGAACTTTCTGGGCAACACCGTCACAGCCGCCGTCAACAGCATGATCAGCAGCGCCGCAGATGCCAAAAACCAGGGTGCCACGCTGGGTGCCGTGAGCTCACTCAACAGCATGATGGCCGTCATCGCCCCGCTGATCGCCGCACCTTTGCTGGCGCTGGTGTCACATTTACCGCAGGGTGACTGGCGCATTGGTGCACCGTTTTATTTTTGTGCGGTGTTGCAGTTAGCATCGCTTTTTCTGGCGATTTATCATTTCAAAAAAGACAACAGGAGACAAGCACCATGACCGCCTACCAAGCCACCATTGATTTCCACCGCCTTATCGCCAAAGACTTGCCCGTGGAAGACGGCCAAGACTGGGCTGACGCGCGGCGCGGGCTGGTGGGCACGATTGAAAGCACCGAGGTTAAAACTGCTGAAGGCCGGGTGGTCTGGAGCCTGACGGGGTATGGCTTTCTGGACGACGACAAACCCGCCGACACGGTAAACCCCAGCTTGTGGCGCCAGGCACGGCTAAACCGCATTCACGGGCTGTTTGAGGTGACACCGCGCATATTTCAGGTGCGCGGGTATGACATTGCCAATATCACCTATATCGAAGGCGATACCGGTTTGATTGCGCTGGATGCGCTCTCTACTCCGGCTACAGCAGCAGCTTCGCTTGCGCTGTACCGCAAACACCGGGACCCCGAGGGCAAACGCAAGTTGCACACCATCATGTACAGCCACAGCCATAGCGACCACTTTGGTGGCGTGGCAGGCCTGTGCACCCAGGCGCAGGTGGATGCAGGCGAGGTGAACATCATCGCGCCGGCCGGTTTTATGCACCACTCGGTGGCTGAAAACGTGATTGGCGGCGCACCGATGGCGCGTCGGGCGCAGTTCCAGTTTGGGCCCACATTGGCCAAGGGGCCCACCGGGCAAGTCGATGCGGGTCTGGGCAAAACCGGGCCCATGGCTCCACCCAGCCTGTTTGCGCCCACCCAAACCATTGAAGCCGAGCACGAGCTGCATGTGATTGACGGCATAGAGATTGAATTTCAGCTCACGCCCGAAACCGAAGCCCCGAGCGAAATGCACTTTTACTTCCCCGGCGAGCGGGCGCTGAACCTGGCTGAAAACGCCACGCATACTTTGCACAACCTGTGCCCCTTGCGCGGCGCG
>JANOVW010000671.1:0-17898 GCA_031417575.1 Rhodoferax sp.
CAAAGAGATGGTGATGCCAGGCGACAACGTCAGCATCACCGTCAAGCTGATCAACCCCATCGCCATGGAAGAGGGCCTGCGTTTCGCCATCCGTGAAGGTGGCAAAACGGTCGGCTCCGGCGTTGTTGCGAAAATTTTGGCCTGATTGTTGACTTGAGAGATTAAGGGCTCAAGCGTTCCCAGCATTCCAAAGGGGCATAGCTCAATTGGCAGAGCGTCGGTCTCCAAAACCGAAGGTTGTAGGTTCGATTCCTACTGCCCCTGCCACCTGAAAAGGTGGTGATCCTGTAAAACTCAGCCGCAGCTATGCAACCGTCTGCGGATTTGGGTGTCAAAGTAGTATAAAAAATGGCCGCACCGCAAGTTGAAACCATAAGTACCGCTGGCGATAAAGCCAAACTCGGCGCAGCCGCTGCGCTGGTAATCGGCGCGTTGGCCGCGTTTTATCTGCTATCCAAGCAGGGGCAGGTTGCCCAGTGGGGCGCGTTGATTCTCGGCTTAGGGGCTGCGGTCGCATTGTTTTTCACTTCCGAAATGGGCAAGGAGTTGTTCGCTTTTGGTCGTGATTCAGTCCGAGAGGTCAAAAAGGTCGTTTGGCCAGAGCGCAAAGAGGCCATGCAATTGACGGCTTATGTGTTTGCATTTGCTGTCGTCATGGCCATCTTTTTGTGGCTCACAGACAAAACGCTTGAGTGGCTGTTTTACGACTTGATTCTGGGGTGGAAAAAATAATGACCGATTCCGAAATGTCCGCAGTTGACGCGAATCCGTCTGACGCAGGTTCAACGGTGGCCTTGGTTCCCGAGGGTGCTGCAGCTGCGCTGGCCACACCTCCGGTCAACCCGGATTTGCGTTGGTATGTCGTTCATGCCTATTCGGGTATGGAAAAAGCCGTAGAACGCAATATTCTGGAGCGCATCAGCCGTTCAGGTCTGCAAAGCAAATTTGGGCGGATTTTGGTGCCTATGGAAGAGGTGGTCGAGGTTAAAAACGGCCAGAAAAAGACCACCGAACGCAAGTTTTTTCCCGGCTACGTATTGGTCGAAATGATCATGGAAGACGACACCTGGCATTTGGTGAAGCACACCAATAAAGTGACAGGGTTCGTGGGCGGCGCTAAAAACCACCGTCCGACACCCATTTCTGAAACTGAAGTGATGAAAATCGTCCATCAGATGCAAGAAGGCACCGAGAAGCCGCGCCACAAGGTTGAATTCGAGGTGGGTGAATACGTGCGCGTTAAAGACGGCCCATTCACAGATTTCAATGGTTCTGTTGAGGATGTCAACTACGAGAAAAGCAAAGTGCGCGTGGCGGTTACGATATTTGGCCGTGCGACACCTGTGGAGCTCGATTTCTCTCAAATCGAAAAAACCTGATAGGTCAGAAGTGTTCCGCTTCGTTTTCAGCGAACGTATTTGAGTTTTGAATTTAATTTCACGCTATTCCGACTCGGCGTGTATTCAAAGGTAAAGAGTCGTTAACCCCGGGGAGCCGGTCTGCCAATCTCAAAATTTTTGACGGCAGTTACCAGCGTTATCACCCGCAAGGAGTAAGCCATGGCGAAAAAAATCGTCGGTTTTGTCAAGCTGCAAGTGCCAGCTGGTAAGGCCAACCCATCCCCCCCGATTGGTCCAGCGTTGGGTCAGCGTGGTTTGAACATCATGGAGTTCTGCAAGGCGTTCAACGCGCAGACGCAAGGTGTCGAGCCGGGCTTGCCGCTACCAGTGGTCATTACCGCATTTGCAGACAAGAGCTTTACCTTCATCATCAAGACGCCGCCTGCGACGACTTTGATCAAGAAGGCCATCAAACTCGACAAGGGCTCTGCCAAGCCCCACAGCGACAAGGTGGGCAAGATTACACGCGCACAACTCGAAGACATAGCGAAAGCCAAGCTCAAGGATTTGACGGCTGCTGACTTGGATGCTGCGGTTCGCACCATTGCAGGCTCTGCAAGGTCCATGGGCGTTACGGTAGAGGGCGTTTAACATGACCGCATTGACAAAGAAACAAAAGACCCAGGTGGGCAAAGTTGACACGAATAAGCTGTACGCTTTGGCTGATGCCATCACCTTGGTGAAAGAGCACGCCACCGCAAAATTTGACGAGTCGATTGACGTAGCGGTTCAGCTCGGAATTGATGCCAAAAAGTCAGACCAAGTGGTGCGGGGCGCTGTTGTATTGCCCAATGGAACCGGCAAGATCAAACGTGTTGCGGTTTTTGCACAAGGTGCCAAGGCAGAAGAAGCCAAAGCAGCTGGTGCCGATATCGTCGGCATGGATGATCTGGCTGCTCGTGTCAAGGCGGGTGACATGCCTTTTGACGTGGTCATCGCTGCTCCTGATGCCATGCGTATTGTGGGCACATTGGGTCAGATCTTGGGCCCGCGTGGCTTGATGCCTAATCCCAAAGTGGGTACGGTAACGCCTGATGTGGCAGGCGCTGTGCGTAATGCAAAAGCGGGGCAAGTCCAGTTCCGGGTTGACAAAGCAGGTATCGTTCATTCGACCATTGGCCGCCGTTCATTCGAATCGGACAAGTTGAAGGGTAATTTGGCTGCGCTGATTGATGCGTTGACCAAGGCCAAACCAGCCGCCAGCAAGGGTGTGTACCTGAAAAAAGTAGCTGTTTCGAGCACGATGGGTGTGGGTGTCCGTGTGGACACGCAGACGATTGCGGCTTGATGTGAAGAAATTTGGGTTGCCTGAATAGGGTGGCTCGATGTGGTGGGCCGGAAGCGTCGCAAGGTGTTACCGGGTCATCCAAGACCGTTGGTGTGCTGCCGGGTTAATTCCGTCGGCGCTTAATGTCCAACGCAGATGGCGATCCCGCTGCAAATGGAATGGAAGTTCTGTAATCGGTTGGTCGCTGCAATGTGACGTGTTCTCTGGTATTGCTGAAATGCCAAAAGGCACATTTGACAGGAGTAGATCTTGAGTCTTAATCGCAGTGAGAAAGAAGCGGTCATCAGTGATGTGACAGGCCTCGCAGCAAAAGCTCAAACGCTTGTGATGGCGGAATACCGTGGAATCACGGTCGCAGACATGACCAAATTGCGCTCGAATGCGCGCAGCAGTGGCGTGAGCTTGAGTGTGTTGAAAAACACCCTGGCCCGTCGCGCTGTCGCTGGCAGTGGCTTTTCGGTGGTGTCGGACCTGATGACCGGCCCGCTGATCTATGGCTTTTCGGAAGATGCAGTCGCTGCCGCGAAAGTGGTGGCGGAATTCGCGAAAACCAATGACAAATTGGTTATTCGTGGTGGTGCATATGCCGGCAAAGCTCTGGATGTAAATGGCGTGAAGCAATTGGCAAGCATTCCCTCCAAAGAGGTCTTGCTGGCGCAGTTGCTGGGCTTGATGCAATCTCCCATTTCGCGGACAGCACGAGTGCTGGCTGCGATTGCGGAGAAAAAAGGGGCCGGTACGGCAGAAGCTGTACCCGCAGAGGCCGTTGCGGCCTGATATCGCAACGAACCAACCAATTTAACGACATTCAAAGGAAATCAAATGGCATTCGATAAAGACGCATTTTTGACCGCGCTGGACAGCATGACGGTCATGGAACTCAACGACCTGGTGAAAGCCATCGAAGAGAAGTTTGGCGTGAGCGCAGCCGCTATGTCTGCCCCAGCGGCAGGTGGTGGTGGTGCTGCTGCAGCGGTTGAAGAAAAGACCGAGTTCAACGTTGTTTTGCTTGAGGCAGGTGCCGCTAAAGTGTCCGTTATCAAGGCCGTCCGTGAAATCACGGGTCTGGGCTTGAAAGAGGCGAAAGACCTTGTGGACGGCGCGCCAAAGAACGTGAAAGAAGGCATTGCCAAGGCAGACGCCGAAGCAGCCGTGAAGAAGCTTGTCGAAGCTGGCGCCAAAGCAGAACTCAAATAACCGAGTTTTTCGCCAGAGGCTGGAGTGCCCAAAAGGGGTCTCCAGCCTTTTCGCTTCGGTGGTGCGCATGAAAACGCATCCAGAGCACACTGAAAAACAGGTCCTGGCCTGCTTTTCAGTGTTTTCTGATTGAAGAATTAGAAAATGCCTTGGTTCGGGCTGCGCGCAATGTGCAGCTGTCCGCCAAAGATTGGTAGTGGCCAATCACCAAGAAGTACCCCAGGAACCCAGTTTTTGCCCGGAGAACTCATGGCTTACACATACACCGAACGCAAACGCATCCGAAAAAATTTCGGTCGCCGAGACAGCGTGCTTGAAATACCTTACCTGCTACAAATGCAAAAAGATGCTTACACAGCCTTTTTGCAAGCAGATGTCAACCCCAAAAAGCGGACGCTTGAAGGTCTTCAGGCCGCATTCGATGCCGCATTTCCGATTGTTTCCCACAACGGATTTGTGGAGATGAAATACCACGAGTACAACCTCGCCAAACCTGCTTTTGATGTTCGGGAGTGTCAAACCCGCGGGTTGACCTATGCGTCAGCGGTTCGTGCCAAAGTGCAATTGATCATCTATGACCGCGAATCTTCAACATCGCAAAATAAAGTGGTGAAGGAAGTCAAAGAGCAAGAAGTCTATATGGGCGAAGTGCCGCTCATGACGAACAAGGGCTCCTTCATCATCAATGGCACCGAACGCGTGATCGTTTCGCAATTGCATCGTTCGCCAGGCGTATTTTTTGAACACGATAAAGGCAAGACGCACAGCTCCGGAAAGCTGCTGTTCTCAGCCAGGATCATTCCTTACCGCGGCTCTTGGCTCGACTTCGAGTTTGATCCCAAAGACATTCTCTATTTCCGCGTTGACCGTCGTCGAAAGATGCCTGTCACGATTTTGCTGAAGGCGATTGGTCTCAACCATGAGTCCATCCTGGCAAATTTCTTTGTCAATGACAATTTTCGATTGATGGACAGCGGTGCACAAATGGAATTTGTGGCCGAGCGCTTGCGCGGCGAAGTTGCGCGTTTTGACATCACCGATAAGAGTGGCAAGGTAGTTGTCGCCAAAGACAAGCGGGTAACTGCCCGCCACACGCGTGATTTGGAAACCAGCAAAACCACCCACATCAGTGTGCCTGAAGATTTTCTGATCGGACGCGTAGTGGCTCGCAATATCGTCGATGCCGAAACCGGTGAGATTATCGCGAAAGCCAATGATGAAGTGACTGAGGCGCTATTGAAAAAATTGCGACTTGCAGGTGTCCAAGAGGTGGCTTGCATCTACACCAATGAACTGGACCAAGGCGCCTACATCTCCCAGACCCTGCGCAGCGATGAGACCGCTGACGAGTTTGCTGCCCGTGTGGCCATTTATCGGATGATGCGCCCCGGTGAACCACCCACAGAAGACGCTGTTCAGGCACTCTTCCAGCGGTTGTTCTACAACCCAGACACCTATGATTTATCGCGCGTTGGGCGGATGAAGTTCAACGCCAAGATGGCGCGAGCTGAATCAACAGGCCCAATGGTTCTGACCAATGAAGACATCCTGTCGGTTGTCAAAATATTGGTTGATCTGCGCAATGGCCGAGGCGAGGTTGATGATATCGACCACTTGGGAAATCGTCGTGTTCGATGCGTGGGCGAACTGGCCGAAAACCAGTACCGTACCGGTTTGGCTCGAATTGAAAAAGCGGTCAAAGAGCGTTTGGGTCAGGCTGAACAAGAGCCGCTGATGCCGCATGATCTGATCAATAGCAAGCCAATTTCTGCCGCGCTAAAAGAGTTTTTTGGCGCTTCGCAGTTGTCGCAATTTATGGATCAGACCAACCCGTTGTCCGAGATCACGCACAAGCGCCGGGTATCGGCACTTGGCCCAGGTGGACTAACGCGCGAACGGGCGGGCTTCGAGGTGCGGGACGTTCACGTCACGCATTACGGCCGAGTTTGCCCCATTGAAACGCCGGAAGGTCCGAATATTGGTTTGATCAATTCGCTGGCACTGTATGCGCGCCTTAACGAATATGGATTCATCGAGACTCCTTATCGGCGTGTGAATGACGGCAAAGTCACAAGCCAGATTGATTATTTGTCTGCCATTGAAGAGGGGAAGTTTGTCATTGCCCAAGCCAATGCGATCCTGGACAAAGACAACACGCTTACTGGCGATTTGATTTCAGCCCGCGAAAAAGGTGAGTCCATCTTGGTGGGGGCCGAACGCGTTCAATATATGGACGTTTCACCCGCCCAGATTGTTTCGGTGGCTGCTTCACTTGTACCGTTCCTTGAGCATGACGATGCCAATCGAGCGCTCATGGGTGCCAACATGCAACGTCAGGCGGTGCCGGTTCTTCGTCCTGAAAAGGCCTTCGTAGGCACTGGCATTGAGCGCGTATCAGCAGTTGACTCCGGTACGGTTGTAACCGCAACACGCGGTGGAATCGTTGATTATGTGGACGCCACTCGCGTGGTGATTCGGGTTAACGACGTGGAGTCGGTGGCTGGCGAAGTCGGTGTCGACATCTACAACCTGATCAAATACCAGCGATCCAATCAAAACACCAATATTCATCAGCGGCCTATCGTCAAAAAGGGTGACAAGCTGGCGAAGGGCGATGTCATCGCCGATGGAGCATCCACAGATCTGGGTGAACTGGCTTTGGGCCAGAACATGCTGGTGGCATTTATGCCTTGGAACGGCTACAACTTCGAAGACTCAATCCTGATCAGCGAGCGTGTTGTAGCGGAGGATCGTTACACCTCCATTCACATCGAAGAACTGGTGGTAATGGCTCGTGATACCCGGTTGGGTGCTGAAGAAATAACGCGGGATATTCCCAACTTGAGTGAGCAGCAGCTAAATCGACTGGATGAATCCGGAATTATTTACGTCGGTGCAGAGGTTCAACCCGGGGACACCCTCGTTGGCAAGGTGACACCCAAAGGTGAAACAACACTGACGCCCGAAGAAAAGCTGCTGCGGGCTATTTTTGGTGAAAAGGCCAGCGACGTTAAAGATACGTCATTGCGAGTTGATCAAGGCTCTCAAGGTACGGTCATTGATGTGCAAGTTTTCACTCGTGAAGGCATTACCCGCGACCGTCGTGCTCAACAAATTATTGATGACGAACTCAAGCGGTTCCGCCTCGATTTGAACGATCAATTGCGTATTGTTGAAGCTGATGCATTCGACAGGATTGAAAAACTACTGTTGAGCAAGGTTGCCAATGGGGGGCCTAACAAGTTGGCAAAAGGGACCAAGATCGACAAGGCTTACCTGACGTCGGTTGAAAAATTTCACTGGTTTGACATTCGTCCTGCAGATGATGATGTGGCTGGCCAACTTGAAAGCATTAAGAACTCTCTTGAGCAAACCCGTCACAGTTTCGACCTCTCGTTCGAAGAGAAGCGCAAAAAATTGACACAAGGCGATGAGTTGCCGGCAGGTGTGTTGAAAATGGTCAAGGTTTATCTGGCCGTAAAACGCCGCTTACAGCCGGGCGATAAAATGGCCGGCCGCCATGGCAACAAAGGTGTTGTATCCAGGATTGTCCCTGTCGAAGACATGCCCTATATGGCCGATGGCACGCCATGTGACATCGTTCTCAATCCGTTGGGCGTGCCGTCCCGGATGAACGTCGGGCAGGTGCTTGAAGTTCACCTTGGCTGGGCTGCCAAGGGCATTGGCCAACGAATTGGCGATATGCTGCAGCAAGAGTCAAAAATTGCAGACGTTCGCAAGTTTTTGGATTCAATGTACAACGGCTCCGGGCGTAAGGAAGACCTAAGCAAGTTGGGTGATGAAGAGCTTCTGGATATGGCGGCCAACATGTCGCTTGGCGCCACGTTTGCTACGCCCGTATTTGACGGTGCAACGGAGGAAGAAATACGTGGCATGTTGAAGCTGGCCTATCCGGATGAAGTCGCCAAGGCCAAGGGCCTGACCGCCACCCGAACTCAGGCCAACTTGTTTGACGGGCGAAGCGGAGAGCCTTTTGAACGGCCTGTCACAGTGGGTTATATGCATGTTTTGAAGCTTCACCATTTGGTGGATGACAAGATGCATGCCCGTTCCACAGGACCATACAGCCTGGTTACCCAGCAGCCATTGGGTGGAAAAGCCCAATTCGGCGGACAGCGCTTTGGTGAGATGGAAGTCTGGGCGTTGGAAGCTTATGGAGCCTCTTACACGTTGCAGGAAATGCTGACTGTCAAATCAGATGACGTGCAAGGTCGTACCAAAGTGTATGAAAACATTGTCAAAGGCGAACACGCGATTGAGGCTGGTATGCCGGAGTCCTTCAATGTGCTGGTCAAAGAGATTCGCTCCCTTGGCATTGACATGGAACTCGAGCGCGGTTAAGCGTCGAAACGTAAAGGATCAAACATATGAAATCATTACTCGACCTGTTCAAGCAAATCACGCCCGATGAGCATTTTGATGCCATCAAAATTGGTATGGCGTCTCCTGAAAAGATCCGCTCATGGTCTTTTGGCGAAGTCAAAAAACCTGAAACGATCAATTACCGTACCTTTAAGCCTGAGCGCGACGGTCTTTTTTGCGCCAAAATTTTTGGACCCATCAAGGACTACGAGTGCCTGTGCGGCAAGTACAAGCGGCTCAAGCACCGGGGCGTTATCTGCGAAAAATGTGGTGTTGAAGTCACCCAGACCAAAGTTCGTCGGGACCGGATGGGCCATATTGATCTGGCGGCACCTTGCGCACACATTTGGTTTCTGAAGTCTTTGCCAAGTCGCTTGGGTTTGGTTTTAGACATGACCCTGCGGGATATTGAGCGGGTCTTGTATTTCGAAGCCTACGTTGTGACCGATCCCGGCATGACTCCGTTGAAAAAATACAGCATCATGACTGAAGATGACTTTGATGCCAAATTCAAAGAGTATGGCGATGAATTTCAAGCCAAGATGGGCGCAGAAGGCGTCAAGGAGCTGCTCCAAAATCTTGATATCGATGACTCCATCGAAAAATTGCGCAATGACCTGACCGGGTCAGAACTCAAGATCAAGAAGAATGCCAAACGCCTCAAAGTGCTTGAAGCGTTTAAAAAATCCGGCATCAAACCCGAATGGATGGTCTTGGATGTGTTGCCCGTGCTTCCGCCCGATTTGCGTCCCCTGGTGCCGCTTGACGGTGGGCGGTTTGCCACTTCAGACTTGAATGATCTGTATCGGCGCGTCATTAACCGAAATAGCCGTTTGCGCCGTTTGCTTGAGCTAAAGGCGCCAGAAATCATCGCGCGCAATGAAAAGCGGATGCTGCAGGAGGCTGTCGACTCATTATTGGATAACGGTCGTCGCGGCAAAGCCATGACGGGTGCGAACAAGCGCGCTCTCAAGTCTTTGGCGGACATGATCAAAGGCAAGAGCGGTCGTTTCCGTCAAAACTTGTTGGGCAAGCGGGTTGATTACTCAGGTCGATCAGTCATCGTTGTGGGCCCAACCCTCAAGCTTCATCAGTGCGGCCTGCCTAAGCTGATGGCGTTGGAATTGTTCAAGCCGTTCATTTTTTCCCGCCTGGAGGCAATGGGCATAGCAACCACCATCAAGGCTGCGAAAAAGGAAGTTGAATCCGGTACGCCCGTAGTTTGGGACATTCTTGAAGAAGTGATCAAAGAGCACCCGGTTATGTTGAACCGTGCTCCAACTTTGCACCGCTTGGGCATTCAGGCTTTTGAACCCATTCTGATTGAAGGCAAGGCAATTCAGCTGCATCCGTTGGTTTGCGCCGCATTTAACGCTGACTTTGATGGCGATCAAATGGCCGTTCACGTGCCATTGTCTGTTGAAGCGCAAATGGAATGCCGCACCTTAATGCTGGCATCCAACAACGTTTTGTTTCCGTCAAACGGCGAACCATCGATCGTTCCGTCGCAAGACGTCGTGTTGGGTTTGTATTACACGACACGGGAGCGGATCAACGGAAAAGGCGAGGGCCTGATCTTCTCTGACACCGGCGAGGTTCGTCGTGCTTTTGACGCTGGCGAGTTGGAACTCAATGCCCGCATCAATGTGCGATTGACCGAATACACGCTGGACAAGGACACCCAGGAATTTGTGCCTTCCACCAAACTTTGGGAAACTACGGCTGGTCGGGCACTGCTCTCGGAAATTTTGCCCAAAGGCCTGCCGTTTTCAAACCTGAACAAGGCGTTGAAGAAGAAGGAAATCTCCAAACTGATCAACGTCTCATTCCGCAAGTGCGGATTAAAAGAAACAGTGGTTTTTGCTGACAAACTCCTGCAAGCGGGTTTCCGTTTGGCCACCAAGGCCGGCATTTCCATTTGCATTGATGACATGTTGGTTCCGGATCAAAAGCATGACATCGTTGCGCGTGCGCAAAAAGAAGTCAAAGAAATTGAACAACAGTATGTTTCAGGTTTGGTCACCGCAGGCGAGCGCTATAACAAAGTGGTGGATATTTGGGGCAAATCGGCGGACGAAGTTTCCAAAGTCATGATGGCTGGCTTGTCCAAAGAGACCGTGACTGACCGTCATGGCAAGCAAGTTCAACAGGAGTCGTTCAATTCCATTTACATGATGGCAGACTCCGGAGCGCGGGGCTCTGCCGCTCAAATTCGGCAGGTGGCTGGGATGCGTGGCTTGATGGCCAAGCCCGATGGCTCGATCATTGAAACGCCGATTACTGCTAATTTCCGTGAAGGCCTGAACGTATTGGAGTACTTCATTTCGACCCACGGTGCGCGTAAAGGCTTGGCCGATACGGCGCTAAAAACGGCCAACTCTGGCTACTTGACCCGACGGCTTGTCGACGTAACCCAGGATTTAGTAGTCACTGAGCAAGATTGCGGTACGCATCATGGATATCACATGCGCGCAATTGTGGAAGGCGGCGAAGTTATCGAGTCATTGCGTGACCGCGTGCTCGGCCGTACCGCTGCAGAAGATGTAGCTCACCCGGAAACACGGGCGGTTCTGGTGACTGCGGGCAGCATGCTGGATGAAGATGTCATCGATGAACTGGAAGTTCAGGGCGTCGATGAAGTCAAAGTCCGTACTGCGTTGACCTGTGAAACCCGATTTGGTATTTGCGCCAAATGCTACGGTCGCGACTTGGGTCGTGGTGGCTTGGTTAATGGTGGCGAGGCGGTTGGCGTCATAGCTGCGCAGTCGATTGGCGAGCCTGGTACTCAATTGACCATGCGGACGTTCCATATTGGCGGCGCAGCTTCCCGGGCCGCTATTGCCTCCAGCGTTGAGGCCAAATCAAGCGGTGCTATCGGATTCAATGCGACGATGCGCTATGTCACTAATAGCAAAAAGGAATTGGTTGTAATCGCCCGTTCTGGCGAAATCGTTATCCATGATGAGCACGGTCGTGAGCGCGAACGTCACAAAGTGCCATACGGTGCGATATTGACGGTCAAGGCCGACCAATCCATCAAGGCTGGTGCGATTTTGGCGAACTGGGATCCTCTGACCCGCCCCATCATTACCGAGTTTGCGGGCAAGGCCCAATTCGAGAATGTCGAAGAAGGCCTGACAGTTGCCAAGCAAGTGGACGATGTAACCGGATTGTC
Source organism: Rhodoferax sp. (assembly GCA_031417575.1). Classification (GTDB taxonomy): domain Bacteria; phylum Pseudomonadota; class Gammaproteobacteria; order Burkholderiales; family Burkholderiaceae_C; genus JANYCG01. The sequence goes on from JANOVW010000671.1 coordinate 11,444, forward strand.
TACATTGGTCGTTATTGATCCCAAGCGTCGCGGTGCAGCCAAAGTGCTGCGTCCCCAAGTGAAGTTGATTGACGCGACGGGCCAAGAAGTCAAAATCCCGGGAACAGACCATTCGGTGACGATTGGGTTTCCGGTGGGTTCTTTGGTTCAAGTTCGCGATGGCCAAGATGTCGGCCCAGGTGAAGTGCTAGCACGTATTCCTGTCGAGGGGCAAAAAACCCGGGATATTACCGGTGGTTTGCCACGCGTCGCCGAGTTGTTCGAGGCACGGTCACCAAAAGACAAAGGTGTCTTGGCTGAAATGACGGGAACAGTGTCTTTTGGCAAGGAGACAAAAGGCAAAGTTCGGATGCAGATCACAGATCCAGACGGTGCTGTTTGGGAGGAGCTCGTACCCAAGGAAAAGAATATCCTGGTGCACGAAGGCCAGGTTGTGAATAAGGGTGAGGTGGTGGTGGATGGCCCCGCAGATCCGCAGGATATCTTGCGCCTTTTGGGCTCGGAAGAGTTGGCTCGTTACATCGTTGATGAGGTGCAGGATGTTTACAGATTGCAAGGCGTGAAGATCAATGACAAGCACATTGAAGTGATCGTTCGGCAGATGTTGCGTCGCGTCGTTGTTGACAATACGGGTGACTCCAACTACATAGCCGGTGAGCAAGTTGAACGCTCGGAGATGCTCAATACCAATGATGCACTGCGCGCAGAAGGCAAAACACCCGTTACGTTCACGAATTTGTTGTTGGGTATTACCAAAGCGTCGTTGTCCACCGACAGCTTCATCAGCGCGGCCTCTTTCCAGGAGACGACGCGTGTGTTGACCGAGGCTGCCATCATGGGCAAACGCGATGAACTTCGCGGCCTGAAGGAAAACGTGATTGTTGGCCGATTGATTCCAGCCGGAACCGGACTGGCCTACCATGAAGCTCGGACCGTACGTGAAAACATGGATGATGCCGAGCGACGTGCAATCGCCGATGCAGAGGCGGCTGAGCTGAATAACAGCGAATTGACAACCGAAAGCGTCGAAGCAGTCATTGTTGAGCGATAGCATTTTTCTTTCGCTCTTGGACTAAAAGCCGCCTCCTTGCCCGATTTTGGGTTGGGAGGCGTTTTTCATTGGTGGAACCGGGTATCAAATATTTTTGAATGCAATGATGGAAACTGAATCGCGTCGCTTGGCGCCGCCGTTGAGCAAACAATTGCAGGCGGTTACGCTCGCACTTGTAGCGGTCCGGGGTGGTACTCCAACCCGTTTAGCGATCGAAAAAACGTCCTCCGATCTGCGCGATGGGGTTCAGGCCTTGATATTTCAGGTTTTGCGCAATCTCGGGCGAGCTGAAGCCCTGCGGAATTCGTTGGTGCAACGTATGCCGCCACCTGTGGCAGATGCACTTTTGTGTGTGGTTTTGGCTCTGGCATGGAAAAAAGAAAATTGCCCGTACGATGTTTTCACCTTGGTCAATCAGGCGGTTGAGGCGGCGAAACAGATGCCGGGTGCTAAAGCGCAAGCCAACTTCATCAATGCGTGCTTAAGGCGATTTTTGCGTGAGCAAAACGCGTTGATCGCGACGACTGATACGGACCCTGTCGCAAAGTGGAATCATCCGGCGTGGTGGATCAACCAATTGCGCAAAGAGAGACCGGACAAATGGGAAAAAATTCTGGAGGCCAACAATCGGCAGGCTCCATTGACTCTGCGTATCAACACGACCAAAGTTTCGCAACGAGACTATTTGGCGACTCTTCGTCACCATGGCATTGATGCCACTGCGATGGGCCGACAGGGCGTGAGTTTGCACAAAGCGCTCCCAGTGCAGGCATTGCCGGGTTACTCAGAAGGATTTTTTTCAGTTCAAGATTTCGCCGCTCAATTGGCTGCGCCTTTGCTGCTTGAAGGACTACCGTCTGAAAATCGAATCCGCGTCTTGGATGCGTGTGCGGCACCCGGTGGAAAAACTGCTCACCTGATCGAAATGGGCAAGGTAGACGTGTTGGCCTTGGACGTAGATCCTGCCAGATGCAATCGCATTCATCAGAATTTAGACCGCTTGCAGCTCAGTGCTACTGTGAGGGCTGGCGACGCGCAGAGGCCGGTTGAATGGTGGGACGGTCAACTCTTTGATGCGATTTTGCTGGATGCGCCGTGCACAGCGTCAGGCATCGTCCGGCGCCACCCCGATGTTCGGTGGCTGCGGCGGGCCACCGATGTTCAGGAGCTGGCCAAGGCACAGTCAGGGTTACTGAAGGCCCTCTGGCCCTTGGTCAAAAAAGGAGGGCGTTTGCTCTATTGCACCTGTTCCGTTTTTATCGCGGAAGGCGATCTACAGATCCAAACGTTTCTTGCGCACAACACTGATGCCCGCTTGCTGCCGTCACCCGGACATTTGATGCCCGATTTCAGGGCAAATGAAGACCCTGTCCCGGACAATTCAATCCATGACCATGATGGGTTCTTCCTTGCGTTGCTGGAGAAAATCTGAATTCAGCGCTTTGGCGTTCTGGACTGCCGCGGTATTGGCGCTTTGTTTGTCACTTTTGCCGCAGATTGCACGAGCAGATTCGCAGCTCCCAGAGGTCTCGCTGCTGCAGCTGGAGCGGCAAGCTGATGGCGTTTATCTCGCCGCCTCAGTCCAGTTTGAGCTCGCGCCCGCGGTAGATGATGCCTTGCAAAAAGGCGTGCCATTGTTTTTCGTGGCTGAAGTAGATATTTATCAGACGCGCTGGTATTGGTATGCCAAGCGCGTGCTCTCGGCGCAACGTCATTTGCGGTTGGCGTTTCAACCGCTTACCCGTCGCTGGCGAGTCTCTACTTCTCCCGGCACGATATCCAATAGTGGATTGGGATTGGCACTTCATCAAAACTTTGATTCGTTGGCCGAAGCCGTAGCGTCTGTCAAACGATTTTCCCGATGGAAAGTTGCCGAAACGACAGAGCTTGACTCCGAGAAAAATCACTACGCAGAGTTTCGATTTCGATTGGATGTGTCGCAATTGCCGCGCCCATTTCAAATTGGTGCTCTGGGGCAATCGGATTGGACTTTGGCAACCAGTGCGACGCGCCAGGTCCCCAATTCCGAATCCAAATAGTTTGAGCGCCCAGCCGCAATGACCTCAACGCACCGCCAGACGACAGCCCTGCGGTGGACGCTTGGCTTGGGTGTGGCTGCGATGGTGGCGATTGGACTGGTATTGTTGTTTTTGCTTGCACAGGCAACAAACAACCGTGAAATGTATGAGCAAAATTACCAGCGCTTGTTTGTTGTCAACGTTGCGGTTGCCGCACTTTTGCTTGTTGCCATTTTGTGGATAGCTGTCCGTTTGTATTTCAGGCTGCGCCAGGGGCGTTTTGGAAGTCGCTTGCTGGTGCGACTCGCCGCTGTTTTTGCGCTCGCCGGGTTTGCGCCAGGCATGCTGATTTATGTGGTTTCATATCAGTTTGTATCGAGATCGATTGAAACTTGGTTTGATGTCAAAGTTGAAGGCGCTCTGGATGCTGGTGTTAATTTAGGGCGAGCCACACTTGAAACGCTCTCGAGTGACCTGGCGTCGAAATCGCGGGTTGCAGCCACTCAATTAGCGGACGTTCCCGATGCGACAGCTGGCTTGGCTCTGGAGCGGGTTCGGGAACAAATGGGTGCAGCCAATGTCGTGTTGTGGAACCACAGCGGCCAAGCGATCGGAGGGGCGGGCGCTTCACGGTTCCAGCTTAACCCAGAGCGCCCGTCAACCGCGCAATTCAGGAATGCGCGTAACCAAAAATCTATTGCTTGGGTAGATGGTATTGAAGAGGCGACGGTGGCGAAACCGGAAAATGCCAGTGTCAATGCATTGGTGGTTGTCTCCAGCACACGGTTCGCGTTTCAAGGCGAACAACGTTACTTGCAAATTACACAAGCCTTGCCGGCCGGGCTCGTAGCCAATGCCGTGGCAGTTACAGAAGCTAACCGTGAGTACCAGGAGCGTGCACTGGCACGTGAGGGTCTCAAGCGCATGTACATCGGCACCTTGACCCTGAGTCTCTTCCTTGCAATTTTCGGAGCGGTATTGCTGGCGGTGTTGATCGGCAACCGGATCGTGCGACCCTTGTTGGTACTGGCTGACGGCGTCCGCCAGGTTGCGGCCGGTGACCTGACACCGAAAGCGGCCTTGCCAGGCCGTGACGAACTGGGCGGCTTGACACGCGACTTCGCTGTGATGACCCGGCAATTGCTGGATGCTCGTCAGGCGGTTCAGGCCAGCATGGCAGATGTGATTGCGGCCCGTGGTAATTTACAAACCATTCTGGACAATCTGACAGCCGGTGTAATTGTTCTCGACGGCGACGGCCACATCTTGTCAAGCAACCCGGGGGCGACCCGCATCCTGCGAGTGCCGCTGGCTGCGCGTCAGGGCCAAAAACTTTCTGATGTCGCCGGATTGCAAGAGTTCGCCGCCAACGTTAAAGCTCAGTTTAATTTGTTTTTGAGTGATCGAGCTGCTCATGGACTGGACCATTGGCAGCAGTCGTTCGAATTGGATACGCCCGAGGCTGGTCTGGTTGGTCCGGCAGCACAAAATGCGACTACCCTTATCGCCAGGGGGGCGCAACTGCCGGGCGGAGCCTTCTTGTTGGTATTTGATGACATTTCCGAAATAGTGTCAGCCCAGCGATCACTCGCCTGGGGGGAGGTTGCTCGCCGATTGGCCCACGAAATTAAGAACCCGCTGACACCCATTCAGCTCTCGGCAGAGCGGCTGAAGATGAAATTGGATGGAAAACTGGAAGCGGTTGAGCAAGCTATTCTGAACAAATCTGTAAGAACTATCATTGATCAGGTGGATGCCATGAAGCGGCTGGTCAATGAATTCCGAGACTATGCGCGGCTGCCAAATGCCGAACTCCACCCGCTGGACATGAACCTGCTGATTGTTGAAGTGATGCAGCTGTATACGGCAGACCATGACCAAATACCTGTCCGGCTTGAACTCGATGAGGCATGCCCTCTTGTCAATGCCGATGCACAACAGATCAGGCAGGTTATTCACAACTTGCTTCAAAATGCCCAAGACGCGACCGAGTCCAATCCGGAGGCAGTTGAAAAGTCAGTCATTCTCAAAACCCATTGGAGTCAGACAACGCAACGGGTTCGTCTTTCTGTGATTGATCACGGCACTGGCTTCCCGGACAACATATTGGCGCGTGCATTCGAGCCCTATGTCACGACTAAACGCAAGGGAACCGGGCTCGGGTTGGCGGTAGTGAAAAAAATTGCCGACGACCATGGAAGTCGCGTTGACATTGCGAACCGGGTGGTAGATGGCAAGATATTGGGCGCCCAAGTATCGTTATCATTCGCATCAGCGACAAAAGTGGCCGTTGGAAGCCCTGTGGGGCAGCCAACATGAACTATTTGTACACTTGAAATACTGAGCAGGCAAGACGCAAATCATGGCAAATATCCTGGTAGTTGACGATGAATTGGGCATTCGTGATTTGCTGTGGGAAATTCTCAATGACGAGGGTCATGCTGTCGAGCTGGCTGAAAATGCCGCGCAAGCCAGGGCGGCGCGCTCGCGGGAGAGGCCAGATCTTGTGCTGCTGGACATTTGGATGCCCGACACCGACGGCGTGACGCTGCTGAAAGAGTGGTCAGGTGCCGGTTTGCTCACGATGCCGGTCATCATGATGAGTGGCCACGCCACCATTGACACGGCCGTGGAAGCGACGCGAATCGGAGCGATGGCGTTTCTTGAAAAACCCATCACACTCCAAAAGCTACTCAAATCGGTCGAGCAGGGTTTGGCACGGGGCGTTGCCCGTAAATTGCCGTCGCAGCCCGCAGCGGTGCCGGCAATTCGAATTCCTGACCATACGCCAACTGGGCTGGTTGCGGCGGTCGTGCAGGAAAGCGCACACGGGGCATTACAAAACTTCTTGCTCGACAAACCCTTGCGCGAAGCCCGCGACGAGTTCGAAAAGGCCTATTTTGAATTTCACCTCGCCAAAGAGCATGGTTCGATGACGCGAGTGGCTGAAAAGACTGGCCTCGAAAGAACCCATCTTTATCGAAAGCTGAAGCAACTGGGTGTAGACCTTTCGCGCGGCAAACGTGGCGTTTCAGCCTGATTTGCTGGCTTGTTTTAGCCCGATGATCCCGTCAAATGGCGTCGCTGCGCTGCTATACTAGAGGCATATTTGGCCCGGTAGCTCAGTCGGTAGAGCAGAGGATTGAAAATCCTTGTGTCGGTGGTTCGATTCCGCCCCAGGCCACCAGTATTCAAGGGCAACCGTTCTCGGTTGCCCTTTCCTTTTTCGGCTTTCCCCCACGCCACGCGGGGTGCGAGACCGATCTGCTTGTGGTGGGCTGTATAAATCGCGGCGTCCGGTTCTTGCCGAATCCCGTTATTTCGATTCTTTCCTGTTTGTTGATTTCTATCCTTAGTTGTCCCCCAATTTCCATCCATTATTGACC
>JANOVW010000672.1:0-4371 GCA_031417575.1 Rhodoferax sp.
ATTTTGCCGCCCTGCCCAATGGTGCGCAGAAAGCCGGCTGCTTTTTCCAGGAAACCGGGCAAGGGAATGCGAACTTTCGGGTTCCCCAGGAATCCATCAGCCTGACCCAACAAACCCACCGCCGATAAAGCGCCTTTTTCAAGCGCCAGTTTGAGCCCGGCAGATGCATCGGCGTTGGTCAGGTCTGCCAGCGACAATGCCAAGGCTTGCTGGTGCGCCAAGCCAATCAAACCGGCTAAACCTGTGCTCGCCAAAGATGAAGCCGTAACCGAATTAAACTTCCTGCGATCCATGATGACACTCCCAATCAAACGAAGCCTCTATCTTGCCGCAGCCACAGCTGTTTTGGCGGTGGGTGCGCTGGTATTTTTCAAATCAGGGACAGAAATAGCGCCGGAATCCAAATTTGTTCTGCTGGACGGCAGCAGCAAAACCACTGCCGAGCTCAAAGGCCGTGTCACGTTGGTCAATTTTTGGGCAACCAGTTGCGTCACCTGTGTGGCAGAAATGCCCAAGATCATCGCCACGTATAACAAATACCATCCCCAGGGCTTTGACACCATTGCGGTGGCCATGAGTTATGACCCACCCGCCTACGTGGTGAACTACGCCCAAACCCGGCAGTTGCCTTTTAACGTGGCAATTGACAACACAGGCGCTGTGGCCCGCGCCTGGGGCGAGGTGAAACTCACACCCACCACCTATGTGGTGAACAAACGCGGCGAAATTGTGAAACGGTTCGTCGGCGAACCCGATTTTGCGGAGCTGCACAAATTGATTGAAAGCCTGCTGAAGCAGGCTTGATGCACCCGAATTTGAGCCACACATCTTTATTTATTTTTTACAATATAATTATAATTACATAGGGGGCGCCCAAATGGCCCGCCAAATTGCAAAAACCAGCGTTGGGCATACGGCCCACGCTGGTTTTTTTATAGGTACTAACGGGTGCTTGACCCGCCCGCTCAATCCCGGCGGAAGTTGTCGTGACAGGCCTTGCACGTGCCCCCAACTGCACCTGCAGCCGCCTTGATGGCATCGATGTTGCCACCTTTGGCCACCGCGGCAAACTTGCTCATCTCACCTTGCATTTTTTCAGACGCGGCTTTAAAGCCTGCGGCATCGCTCCAGATTTCTGCCTTGGCTTTGGTGTTGCCTTTGTCAGAACCTTCCACAAAACCAGCCCAAGGCAGCTTGGAAAGCGTCTCGGCAATCGCGGCATTGTCTGCTGCTGCTTGGGCATTGAAAGGAATGCGCCCATTGGCCATTTGTGCCACCAGGCCAAAGTGGCGAGCCATAACGGTTAGCGCTGATTGGCGGTATTTAATCGCATCTTCCGGCTTGGCAAACTGGGCGGCAGCGGGCGCGCTCAGCGTAACGGCCGCAGCGGCGAGAACTAGAGAGGCAATGGCTTTCATGGGGCTCCTTCAAGGGTTGATGATTAATTGGCCAGTACATGTCATGCTGAAAAAACCCAGCATGAGCCGAATGGAGTTTAGTTAACTTCAATAAGTTCTGTATGACAGGGTCAATTCAGGGTTTGTACGGGTCTTTCAATGCCGCAAGCCGCGTGGAATCATCTTTGCACAAATCGGTCTCGGTGGTTTTACACTGAGCACAACATCACCAGCCAACACCGCCATGAACGCCTCTGTCCACGCATCGTTACCCCACACTGTCCGCGTTTGGGATTTGCCCACCCGCGTTTTTCATTGGGCGCTGGTGTTTTGCGTCGTGGGCCTGGTGATCACGGGCCTGCGAGGGGGTGACGCGATGGTCTGGCACTTTCGGCTGGGGTACTGTGTGCTGAGTCTGCTGCTTTTCCGCATCGTCTGGGGCCTGGTGGGTGGCCATTGGTCGCGGTTTGCGTCGTTTATTTATTCGCCTTCAACGGTGCTGGCCTATTTGCGCGGGCAGGGCAAGCCCGAGCACGGCGTGGGGCACAACCCGTTGGGTGCGGGCTCGGTGTTTGCCATGTTGGCGTTTTTGTTGGCCCAGGTCGGTACCGGGCTGTTTGCGGACGATGACATCGCCAACAGCGGGCCTTTGTCGAAGTTTGTTGCCAATGCCACCGTCAGCCTGGCGACCAACTACCACAAGAACATCGGCAAATTTGTGCTGCTGGCACTGGTCGTTTTGCACATTGCAGCGATTTTGTTTTACCTGTTCAAAAAGAAAGAAAACTTGGTCAAACCGATGATCAGTGGTGACAAAGCATTGGCCGTTTCGGTTCAAAGCGCCCGTGACACAGCGGGCAGCCGTGTAATGGCGGCGGTGATTTTTGCCCTTTGCGCCAGCCTGGTGGCTTTCATGGTCTTTCGCGCAGGCTAATTGGTTAATTCCATAAACGCGATGAATGCCGTGAACACCATGACCATGGCTATGGTTTGACGAACCACTGGCTATGAGTCGCAAGACAACGACGCGGCGTACGTCAAAAGTACTGCTAAAAACGACGCATGACGAATCAGAGATCGCTGAACTACGTCTGCTAATCCGTGAGTATGCACTCACATTGAAAGTTGATTTGTGTTTTCAGGACTTGGACGGTGAACTGGCGCTGCTGCCCGGCGATTACGCCCAACCGCGAGGTGCATTGCTCAGCATTCATGTCGATGGCCAGTTGGCGGGTTGTTGTGCGTTGCGACCGATGGATGCGTCATATTACCTGCTCGCCAGCGAGATGAAGCGTTTGTACGTGCGCTCTGGCTTCCGCAGTTTGGGCTTGGGACGCCAATTGGTTGAAGCCACGCTGGACGTAGCCCGCGCCGCCGGATACCAACATGTGTTGCTGGATACCTTGAGCGACATGGAAGCGGCCCGCGCTTTGTATGAAGAGCTGGGTTTTGTAGAAATTCCGCCGTACTACCACAACCCCATAGCCGGGGCTCATTACCTGATGGTCAGGTTATGAAAAGGCGCGTTGGCTAACGCGCCTTTGCCCCGTGGTTTTTCAGCCTTGTTAGGCCTTGGCTTGGGCCAGCAAGGTGCCGGCATCGCTCACTTCAAACTTGCCGGGGCCCTCGACATTCAGGCTGGTCACTTTGCCGTCTTTGACCAACATCGAATAACGGTTACTGCGCAGGCCCATACCGCGTGAACCCAAATCGAGCGTCAAACCAGTGGCCTGCGTGAAGGCAGCACTGCCGTCACCCAACATGCGCACTTTGCCACCGGTTTTTTGGTCCCGCGCCCACGCGCCCATCACAAATGCGTCATTCACGCTCACGCACCAGATCTCATCCACACCAGCGGCCTTGAGTTCGCTGAATTTTTCAACATACCCAGGGACGTGTTTGGCCGAGCAAGTCGGTGTGAAGGCACCTGGCAACGCAAACAAAGCAATGGTTTTACCGGCGCTGGCTTTGGCCACGTCAACTGCGTTGGGGCCAATGCTGCATCCCTCGCCCTCCACCTCCGAGAACTCCATCAGGGTAGCTGCGGGAAGGGTGTCGCCTACTTTGATCATTAGAAACTCCTCTTTTTAAACGAATTGAAAATAAACTGAAATGTCTTTGAAAACCAACAAAAACGGCTCACATTGTGAGCCGTTTTGATGTGCCTTGCAGCGAATGAACCCAAAGGGCCTAGACGGCAATTGCCTTTTCCACCAACCGGGTTGCAACCCAGTTTTTGGTTTTGGAAATCGGACGGCTCTCGGTGATTTCGATCATGTCACCCATCTTGTACTCGCCCTTTTCGTCATGGGCGTGGTACTTGCTGGATTTGCCGACAATCTTGCCGTAGAGCTCGTGTTTGACACGGCGCTCGATCAAAACCGTCACGGTCTTGGCGCGTTTGTCACTGACCACCTTGCCGATCAAGGTGCGTTTGAGGGATGTTTTAGCTTCCGTCATGGGTGCTCCTTATTTGGCTGCCTGCTTTTCGACCAGAATGGTCTTGGCGCGGGCGATGTCACGGCGGGCAGTACGCAGCGTGGCGGTGTTGGAGAGTTGTTGCGTGGCTTTTTGCATGCGCAGGCCAAAGTGGGCTTTTTGCAGCGCCTTGACTTCCGTTTGCAGGCCAGCGACGTCTTTTTGACGCAGTTCAGAGGTTTTCATGGTTCAAAGGCTCCTTACTGACCAATCATGCGGGCCACAAAGGTGGTGCGCAGCGGCAATTTGGCAGCTGCCAAACGGAACGCTTCACGGGCCAACTCTTCAGACACACCAATGATTTCAAAGACGATTTTTCCAGGCTGGATTTCAGCCACGTAGTACTCGGGGTTACCCTTGCCGTTACCCATGCGCACCTCGGCTGGCTTTTGGGAGATTGGCTTGTCAGGGAACACACGGATCCAGATGCGACCACCGCGTTTGACGTGGCGCGAAATGGCACGACGAGCGGCTTCGATCTGGCGGGCCGTCAGAC
>JANOVW010000673.1:0-1706 GCA_031417575.1 Rhodoferax sp.
CCAGAAAAAAGCCGCGTCTGGTTTCGATTGGCGGTGGCTGATTTTGATTCGCCAGAAGAAGATTTGAAAGCGTTTCAGCACACCATTTTCATGCAAGACAAACCCGTACTGGAATCACAAAGCCCCAAGCGATTGCCCTTGCAGCCGGACGCAGAATGCCATAGCGCGGCCGACAAGGCGTCGGCTGCCTACCGTCGCCATTTACGTGAGCTGGGCCTTACTTTTGGAGTCAGTTGATGACAACGAACCATTCCTCTTTGAGCGCCTTGGCCGCCATCAGCAAACTCGCGCCCGAGCGGTTGCCAGCTTTGTTGTGCGCCATGCCCAAAGCCGAACTTCACATGCACATTGAGGGTTCGCTCGAACCAGAAATGATTTTCGATTTGGCCCGGCGAAACCAGGTGCCCTTGCCGTATCCGGATGTAGCCAATCTGCGCAACGCCTACCAATTCAACAACCTGCAAAGTTTTTTGGACACCTATCACACCGGTACCACGGTGCTCAAGTCCGAGCAAGACTTTTACGACATGACATGGGCCTATCTGACCAGGGCCGCAGCCGACCACGTCATTCACGCAGAAATTTTTTTCGATACGCAAACCCATACCGGCCATGGACTCGATGCTGCAACCGTCATCAATGGCCTGCATCGCGCCTGTAGCGATGCGCAAACCAACCTGGGACTGAATGCATCCCTGATTCTGTGTTTTTTGCGGCATCTCACTGAAGCAGAAGCATTTGAAGCACTCGAGCAGGCGTTGCCGCATCGCGACAAGATCGTCGGCATTGGTTTGGCATCCAGCGAACTGGGCCACCCGCCTGAAAAGTTTGCCAAAGTGTTTGCACGCTGCAAGGCCCTGGGGTTCCGGTTGGTGGCGCACGCCGGTGAAGAGGGGCCACCTGCGTATATCTGGAGTGCGCTGGATGTTCTGAAGGTGGAGCGGATTGACCACGGTGTGCAGGCTTTCCAGGATGCAGCCCTGATGCAACGCCTGGTGCATGACAAAGTGCCTTTGACCGTCTGCCCATTCTCCAACCTGAAGCTCAAAGTGTTCGAATCCATGGGTGACCATACCATCGGCCTCATGCTGAAAGCGGGTGTGGTGGCCACCATCAACTCAGACGATCCGGCCTATTTTGGTGGCTACGTCAATGAAAATTACGTGCAGACTTTCGCCGCTCTGGGTTTGTCTGCCGCGCATGCTTACCAATTGGCGCGCAACAGCTTTGAGGCGAGTTTTGCCCCGGTTGCCGACAAGCGCAGATACGTTGAGCGACTCGATCATCTGTTCGAGACCTTTCGGTAAGGCTCCCGGCCAAGCAACACGTTAAAATCTCCCCAAGGCCCGCTGCTCCGCGGGCCTTGCTTTTTTAATCTGGAGCCATGTAGAGGACTACCATGTACAAAAGCCTCGCGGCGATGCGCCCTTGGGCCTGTCTCTTGTCCGCTTGTTTTACTTTAACGGCCAATGGCCAAACGCCTGTTGCAGTGCCGACATCACCGCCGCTCAAGATCGGCTTCGTGTATGTCGCGCCGCTTACCGATGCCGGTTGGGTTCGGCAGCACGATCAGGGGCGCAAGGCGGTCGAAGCGGCGCTCAACCCGGCTGGCGCAGGCAGCGGCGCTGCGGCAAAGGTGACAACCACTTACGTGGAAAACGTGGCCGAGGGGCCCGATGCGGAGCGCGTTATCCGCGATTTGGCGG
>JANOVW010000674.1:0-6929 GCA_031417575.1 Rhodoferax sp.
GCTTTCATAGCGTTTTCGCTCCTTGCGGTCAGCGGCTCGTGCCGAAATAATTTGCGCAAATTGCTCTGTGCCTTGGAATCGTCACATTCGAATTTGATGGTCATGCCACATGTTAATACATTTTTGTAAATTTTTCGCAACACATGCCATCCGAACGACCAACCAGAACGACGGCAAGCTTTTGATCCCCGCCTTTAAAAGTGTGACTTAAGTCACACTTTTCAAGGCGGGGATTTTTATGATTGCGTCGGGTAAACTCCTTGTAAATTCAGTTCATTGAGTGGATTGCAAGGGGGTGCCCACAGCACTGTTTGGGAGAGGAGGTGGATTCATGTCGACAACTCAAAAACCAGAAGACAAATCACTGCCACAACACATCGCCGTCATCATGGATGGAAATCGCCGTTGGGCGCGTAGCAGGGGCTTACCCGCCGCAGTAGGGCACACCAATGGCGCGCGCCGGGTGCGGCATATTGTGCAAGCCTGCGCTGATCGCGGCGTACCCTACCTCACACTGTTTGCTTTTAGCACCGAAAACTGGCGCAGGCCCCCCACCGAGGTTTCTGGTTTGATGGGTTTGCTGGCGCTCTACCTGCAGACTGAAGTGAAAGACATGAACACCAAAGGCGTTCGCCTGCGCGTGATTGGCGACACCTCGCAGTTTGATACCCGCATTCAGGCCTTGATTCGCGATGCAGAAGCCAACACCGCCCACAACACCAAAATCACCCTGACCATCGCCGCCAATTTTGGCGGGCGTCAAGACATCGTGCGGGCGGTAAAAGCTTGGCATGCCGCCCACCCTGGCAAGCCGGTTGACGAGATGACAGAAGAAGGGCTCGCCCTGTTTCTGGCTTTGCCTGAGGCACCCGAACCCGACCTGCTCATCCGTACCGGTGGTGAATCGCGCGTCAGCAATTTTCTGCTGTGGCAAATGGCTTACACCGAGATGTATTTCACCAGCACTTTGTGGCCCAGTTTTTCTGCTGACAATTTGGATCAGGCCATTGCCTGGTTTGCAACGCGGGACAGGCGCTTTGGGAGTTCTGGTTCAGACACGCCTGAAGTGCAGCATGCGCAGGCTTGCTGACGAATATCAATCATTTAGTTCATGACAGAAATATCGAAAGTACCTTTGGATGCCGGTTCACCAGTCAACAACGGTGACGATGTCGATTTGCTGGATTTGCTGCAAATCGTGGCAGACAACCTGCGGTTGCTGATCGTTGGGCCGCTGGTGGTGGGTTTGTTGGCATTGGGCATTTCTTTTGTCATTACCCCCACTTTTACGGCAACCACCAAATTTTTGCCTCCGCTGCCGGGCCAGGGTAGCGCCCAAATGATGCTGCAAAGCCTTGGCGCGCTCGGTGGCCTGGCCGGCGCAGCGGCCGGGGTGAAGAACCCGAATGACCAATTCATAGGCTATCTGAACAGTGAATCGGTCATGATCGCCTTGATTGACCGCTTTGACCTGGTCAACCGGTACGATGCGAAATTCAAGATGGATGCCCGCAAGACCCTCGGTAATTCAAGCCAAATTTCGTCGGGAAAGGATGGTCTGATCACGGTGGAGTTTGACGACAAAGACCCCGTCTTTGCGGCTCAAGTAGCTAACGCTTACGTTGAAGAATTGGGTAAATTGCTTAAGCGACTTGCGATTACCGAAGCGCAGTTTCGACGAGTATTTTTTGAAAAACAACTGATTGAAACTCGGGAAAAATTGACTACTGCTGAAAAAGCAATTCGCGCCAGCGGTGTCAATAGTTCTGTCCTCCGTCAAAGCCCGGATATTTCAATCAGGGTTTTGGCTGAACTCCATGCCAAAATTGCCGCCCAAGAGATCAAAGTGTCAAGTTTGCGCGGCTTTTTGAACGAGTCTTCGCCAGAAATCAAGCAGGCTCAGGTTGAAATGGCGGCGTTGCGCTCACAACTTGCCAAGGCTGAGTCGGCGGCATCGCCGACCACAGCCAATCCAGATGATGCAAACTACATTTCACTTTATCGAAACGTCAAATACTTTGAATCACTGTTTGAGTTTTTCGCGCGCCAGTTTGAGGCAGCCAAAACAGATGAAGCCCGGGAGGGGGCAATCGTTCAGGTGGTAGATGTAGCAGTGGCGCCCGAGAAAAAAAGCAAACCAAAAAGAGGAGTCATCGCCATTTTGTCGACATTGGCTTCGGGCGTGTTGATCTTGATATTTATTTTCGTTCGCCATTCCTTCCGAAACACGGCCAATGACCCGACGACGGCAAAAAAAATGGGCGACCTCCGACTTTCCCTGTCCCAAGCGGTTGGACGAACCTGATCTCAATTGATCATGCAATCACTTTTGATAGTTTTTGCCGTTACGCTGATCGTCGGCCTGTGCTTAATTGCCACCCAAAAGTGGCATGGCAAATTCAGCATGGATGGAATTGAAGGGATCCAAAAGCACCACGACCACCCGACGCCACGTATTGGCGGCATCGCGATCGCAAGCGGTTTGTCTGCAGCATGGCTTGAGTCATCGCTTGAGGTACGTGGGTTACTGGGTCCCATGTTGCTGGCCAGCGTGCCCGCGTTGCTATTTGGTCTTGCCGAAGATGTGTCGAAGCGGGTCGGTGTTTTGCCCCGGCTGTTGGCAACGATGGGCAGCGGCGCATTGGCCTGGTACCTGACGGGCGTTGCGATGCAAGACACTGGCCTTCCCCCGCTGGATTGGATGTTGCAATACGTTCCCTTTGCAGTCTTGTTCACCGCCTTTGCAGTGGGTGGCGTTGCGAACGCGGTCAACATCATTGACGGGTTCAATGGGTTGGCGTCGGGTGCCGTGGCCATCATGTTGGTTGCACTTGGTGCCATGGGCTTGCGGGTCGGCGATTCGAACTTTGCAACTGTCTGCTTTTTGGCTGCCAGTTGCGCCATTGGATTTGGAGCTGCAAATTGGCCTTTGGGAAAGCTCTTTCTTGGCGATGGCGGGGCTTATTTGATCGGTTTTGTGTTGGCCTGGTTAGCGGTACTCTTACCTATGCGTAGTGCCGATGTGAATGCATGGGCAACAATTTTGATCTGTGCGTACCCGGTAATTGAGGTCGGTTTCTCAGTAAAAAGGCGTCGCCATCGAGAGGGACATCATCCCGGTCAACCGGATAGGCTCCATCTGCATCACCTGATTCACCGCCGCTTGGTTCGAAAGCTGTTCCCAAGAATGAGCAATGCCATGCAAAATGGCTTAACCAGTCCACTTTGCTGGATTCTGGCTTCGATTCCCGCAGTTTGGGCGATTATTTTTGTTGAAAATACACCCTTGCTTGCGTTTGGATTTGGCCTTGCAGTGTTCGTCTATGCCGCGCTCTATGCGCGACTGACCCAGTTTCGTTGGTGTTTCAGTGCACTAACTTTGAAGCCATTGTCGAATCGTGCTCAAACCTCGGTCAACATGACCTGAAGGGCTTTTCGCCTTTCGCCAAATCGAGTCAAGCCATCAGTTGGCGCCTCGTCAGAAGCCTTTGCTTCGACACATAGTAAAGTTGAGGCGATGAAGTCTTCTGCACAGTCCAACCCAAGCGAACTTTCGGCTGCATTCAAAAAGCTGCTTAGTGCTTTCTACACGGTAGCTGCCTTCAGCGGGTTTCTGAATCTGTTGATGCTTTCGCCGTCTCTGTACATGCTGCAAGTCTATGACCGGGTTTTGGGCAGCCGCAATGAAACAACGTTATGGGTCTTGACGCTGCTGCTGATTGGTATTTATGTTTTTATGGGCGTAGTGGAGGCAATCCGAACCTGGGTGCTGGTACGGGTAGGCGCAAGATTTGATGCAGCCCTGAACGCGCGTGTATTCAACGCATCCTTCGACAGAAGTTTGCGTCATGCGGGCAGCAATGCAGCGCAGCCCATTCATGACCTCAATACCGTTCGACAAACACTTACCGGAACGGCTTTACTGGCCTTGTTTGATGCACCCTGGATGCCTATTTATCTGGTGGTGATTGCGCTTTTTTCGGTGGAATTAGCCTTGTTTGCGCTATTTGGTGCCCTTGTTCTGGGCACGCTAGCCCTGCTCAATGAAAAATTGTCGAAACCCAAACTTGACGAAGCCCAGCACTTCAATGCGCAGTCTCAAATGGCGCTCACCAACTACCTGCGTAACGCAGAGGTGATTGAATCAATGGGCATGCTGGGTGGCATGCGCCGACGTTGGCACGATCTGCACCAGATTCAAATTGCCCGGCAGGCGGCTGCAAGTGATCAGGCAGCAGTAATGGTTGGGCTGACAAAATTTGTCCGCATCACGATGCAGTCGCTTTCACTCGGGTTTGGGGCGTTGGTGGTGTTGGACGGGAAAATGTCGCCCGGCAGCATGATTGCCGCATCGGTGCTTGTCAGCCGGGCCCTTGCACCCGTGGAGTCACTGGTCGGCAATTGGAAACAAATCATCACGGGTCGCGCCGCGTGGTCGCGGCTCAATGAATTACTGGCCGGGCACCCGGCGCGCCAACTTGGCATGGCTCTGCCCGTTCCCTCTGGAGCCATTCGGTTCGAAGGCGTCACCGTAGCGGCACCAGGCAGCCAATTGGCCATTATCAGGAGTGTTGGCTTTGGCATTGCCGCAGGCGAATGCGTCGCTGTGATCGGCCCCAGCGGGTCCGGAAAATCCACTTTGGCCCGTCTGATGGTTGGCGTTTGGCCAGCCATGGCTGGCACCGTGCGGCTTGATGGCGCCGATTTGCACCTCTGGAGCAAAGACGAACTGGGCCCTCACCTGGGCTACCTTCCGCAAGACATTGAACTTTTTGACGGCACTGTTGCTGAAAATATTGCGCGTTTTGGCGACGTAACGCCCAGGCTGGTGATTGAAGCGGCCAAGCGCGCCGGTATGCATGAGACGATATTGCGGATGCCCAAGGGATATGACACGCCGCTCGGCGTGGGTGGTAGTGCACTGTCAGGGGGACAGCGGCAGCGGATCGGAATCGCCCGCGCCTTGTACGGTGACCCGGTGCTGGTGGTGTTGGACGAGCCCAACTCGAATCTCGACGAAGCCGGTGAACTGGCTCTGGCTGAAACGATAAAAAACCAAAGCGCCCGGGGTAAAACCACGGTGCTGATCACCCACCGTATGTCCGCTCTGGCCAGCGCCAAAAAAATACTCGTCCTGGTGGAAGGAACCATTAAAGCCTATGGTCCTCGCGACGAAGTTCTCGCTGCCATGCGAGGCCAACCCAATGCACCAAGCGAAAACCCCAACACCCTAGTGCTGCGACCAGGAGCCACCCATGGCTGACGTTATGGCTGTCGAGAAAAATCTGGGTGTGGATTTGGACGATGCACGCGCTCGTCGGTGGGGCTGGTGGGTTTTGCTGGTTGGTTTTGGTGGGTTTATAGGTTGGGCTTTGCTAGCGCCGCTAGACGCTGGTGTGTCAGCGCCAGGTTCTGTGGTCATCGCGGGTAACCGCAAGGCCGTGCAACCGTTGGTCGCCGGGAAAATTGCCGAAATATTGGCCAAAGATGGCGATGTTGTAACCGCCGGCCAATCGTTGGTTCGTCTTGACAGTACCCAAAGCCGTTCCCAGCTTGACATTACGAAAGGCCAGTGGGTGACTAGCCTGGCTACGCAAGCCCGCTTGATGGCCGAGCGCACGGGGCGGCCATTGCCTGATTTTTCATCGCCCGTTTTGCAGACTACGTCTGATCCGCGTGCCGCAGCTGCCATTGCCGGGCAAACACAACTGCTGACAGCCCGGCGGCAAGCACAAGCCCAAGAGCTGGCGGCCATGCAAGAAAATATCCGTGGCCTGGAGTATCAAATCCAGGGTACCGAGGCGTCCCGCCGTGCCAAAGAAGACCAACTCAAACTGCTCATTGAGCTCATTAAAAACCAGCAGAGTTTGGCCGACGAAGGCTTTTTGCCACGCAACCGCATTCTTGAGCAGCAACGCACGGCGGCCAGTATTGCCGGTGCCATCGCAGAAGACACCGGCAGCGTCGGTCGCAACCGGCAAGGTATCGCCGAGGTTCGGGCCCGCATGGTCAGCAGACAACAAGAAGTCAAAAAAGAAGTCGAGACCCAGCTGGCCGATATTCAACGCGACGCAGACTCCCAGAAAAGCCGTCTGCAGGCGTTGGAGTTCGATCTGGCCAACACAGATATTCACTCGCCCGTCACGGGTGTGGTGATGGGTTTGGCCGTGCATACGATAGGCGGTGTCGTAGCTGCTGGCACGCCAATGATGGAAATCGTCCCCCAGGGTGAAGCACTTCGAATTGAAGCGCAGATTGCCCCGCACTTGATTGACAAAGTGAAAGCCGGTTTGCTGGTAGATGTTTTGTTCACGGCTTTTGACCAAGCCAATACCCCGCGGGTACCAGGCAAGCTGGTGCAGGTGTCTGCCGACGTACTTCTGGAGCCCAAGCAGAACACGCCCTATTTCAAGGCCATCGTTGAGGTCACACCCGACGGCATGGCCAGAATGAAGCAATATGACATCCGGGCCGGCATGCCGGTGGAGGTGTTTGTGCGAATCGGCGAACGCAGCGCCATGAGCTATTTCCTGAAGCCGCTCAGAGACCGAATGAACCGCGCCTTGACAGAGCCATGAATGCACCCAAACTGTGGCTGGCTGCATTTCTGATGGTTTCGTTGTGCAGTCCTGGTTGGGGTGGCGGCCTGCACAAGGCACTAGAGGCAGCGCTTCAAATCGATCCCACCTACCAGGCCGCCCGGGCGGAGCTCGCTTCGAGCCTGCAAAACCTGCCCATCGCACGCGCTGCCCTGCGCCCCACCCTGAGTTTG
Organism: Rhodoferax sp.; assembly: GCA_031417575.1. GTDB lineage: Bacteria > Pseudomonadota > Gammaproteobacteria > Burkholderiales > Burkholderiaceae_C > JANYCG01. Next base: position 6,773 of record JANOVW010000674.1, read on the forward strand.
AGTATTTCCGACTCCAAAGTCGACGGTTCTCGCACGATCGACAACCCGCCACTTGCGCCACTGACCCAGCCGCTAGACTACCGCGCGCCCGCGCAAAGCCTCAACCTGCGGGCACCGCTGTTCAATCGCGAGGCGGCAAAAAAAATAGAACTCGCTC
>JANOVW010000675.1:0-5739 GCA_031417575.1 Rhodoferax sp.
TCAAGACCTGGTTCAAAAAGGGCCTGGCCGTGGCCACGGTGATGAATGGCGTTGAGCAGTTCGCGCTCAGGGGCCACATCCCGTGGACATTGCACCGCGACACGCCCGACCACGCCTACCTGAAACCCGCGGCCGAATGCAAACCCATCGTCTATCCCAAGCCGGATGGCAAGCTCACTTTTGACCGTTTGAGCAGCGTGTTCATCAGCAACACCAACCACGAAGAACAGCAACCGGCTCACCTGACGCTCAAAGACAGCAAAGTGCCGGTTGGCATCAACCTCCTGAAATACGCCGGACCCGAAGCCCGTTATTGCCCGGCAGGCGTCTACGAATTTGTACGCGACGAGCGCGACCAGGACCGCCTGCAAATCAACGCCCAAAACTGCGTGCATTGCAAAACCTGCGACATCAAAGACCCCACGCAAAACATCGTCTGGGTGACACCAGAGGGCGGCGGCGGACCGAATTACGCCGGGATGTAACACCGGCTGATTTGCAGGGCATTCCATTGCCAAATCATTTGTGAAGTAGGCGTGCCGACGAAGACAGTGCTTTGGCACGGCTAGGCGGCACAACGACCTGCACGAATGATTTGGAAATGGAATAAGCTCTGTGGCTGATTCATTCACCTGGAGTTTTACCGATGCAAATTGTCATCACCGGCGGTGCCGGCTTCTTGGGTGTCCGCCTGGCGCGGACCTTGTTGGCCAAAGGTAGCTGGTCGCTGGCGGGTAATTCACCGGCAGCCATTTCAAAATTGACACTGGTGGATCGGGCCGCGCCACCAGCTGACCTGGCTGCCGACCCCCGCGTTGCAGTTTTGACTGGCGACCTCAACGCGTTGCTTGAGGAAAAAGATGCCAAAACGCCGGTTGCAAGCCCACAAACAGCTATCATTTTTCACTTGGCTGCTGCTGTTAGCGGCGAATGCGAGGCCGATTTTGACCTGGGCATGCGCAGCAACTTCAAAGCCACGCTCAACCTGCTTGAAAACTGCCGCGCGTTGAAGACCCAGCCGATGGTGGTGTTTGCCAGTTCACTGGCCGTTTTTGGGCACAGCGCCGAGCTACCCTGCCCACCGGTGATTGAAGACACCACCTTGCCCACCCCGCAAACCAGTTACGGCATCCAGAAGCTGATTGGCGAGCAACTGGTGGCCGACTTCACCCGCAAAGGTTTTATCCGGGGTCGCAATACACGTTTGATGACCGTGAGCGTGCGCCCCGGCAAACCCAATGGCGCGGCCTCCAGCTTCTTCAGCGGCATGATTCGCGAACCACTGGCGGGCGTGAAGGGTGCATGCCCGGTTTCGCCCGATACCGAAGTAGCACTCTCTTCGCCTTCGCTCACCATCAAGGGCATCATCCGGGCGGCCGAATGTACTGACCAGGAATGGGGCCCGCGAGTTGGCCTGAACCTGCCCGCGCTGACCTGCACGACCGGTGAAATGGCCACCGCACTGGAACGGGTGGCCGGCAAAGCTGTGGCCGACTTGATCGACTGGACGCCCGACGCGACCATCCGTACCATCGTGGCCACCTGGCCCGCCCGCATCAACGCCCAACGTGCTGCCGGCTTGGGTTTGTTGCCAGAGCCCGATTTTGAGACGCTGATTCGCGAATACATACGCGAAAACACCGATGCCGTGAAGGTCGCCATCCCCTGACAATCATTTGTTCTATTTGGTTGTCTGACTAATTTACAGGAGTTCACCGTGATGCATTTCAAATTCAAGCTGCTTGCCGTCAGTGCCGTGATGGCCGCTGGCTTCATGACCAGTGCCATGGCCCAAACCGTCACCATGCGCAGCAGCATCTCCATTGGCCAGAACTCGCACCAAGGCGTGGGGCTGGATGTCTTTGCGCGTGAAGTTGAAAAGCGCACTGGCGGGCGTTACAAAATTCAGAATTTCTTCTCCGGTTCGCTCGGTGGTGAGCGCGAATCGATTGAAGCTGTGCAATTGGGCACGCAAGAGCTGACTTTGACATCGACCGGCCCAGTGCCGAATTTTGTGCCCGATGCCAAGATCCTGGACATTCCCTTCCTGTTCCGCGACAAGGCCCACGCCCATGCCGTGCTGGATGGCCCTATCGGCCAGGACATGTTGAAGCTGTTTGAACCCAAGGGTTTCAAGGCGCTGGGCTGGGCAGAAAATGGCGTGCGCCACATGACCAACAACAAACGCGCGGTCAATGGCCCGGAAGACCTCAAGGGCTTGAAACTGCGCACGATGGAAAACCCGATCCACATCGCAGCCTACAAAGGTTTTGGCATTGTCCCCACGCCGATGGCTTTCCCCGAAGTGTTTGCCGCACTGCAGCAGGGCACCGTGGATGGCCAGGAAAATCCGCTGTCCGTCATCATGGCTGGCAAATTTGACCAGGTACAAAAACACCTTACCCTGACCGGCCATGTGTATTCACCCGCCGTCTGGCTGATGAACAAGGCTGTTTTTGACAAACTCTCTGCGGCTGACAAACAGCACTTTCTGGACGCTGCCATAGAAGGCACCAAAGCCAACCGCGCGCGTGTGGCCGAAGACGATGCCAGCGGCGTCGCGGATCTGCGCAAAAAGGGCATGCAAATTGTTGAAAACCCCGACAAGACCAAGTTTGTCGCGGCGCTGGTACCGATCAACGCAGAGTTTGAAAAACAATTCACCAAAGCGGCCATTGACCGCATTCGCGCTGTCAAGTAACCGCGCTCATACCCGCGAACGGCGCGATGCGCACGCGGTGTTTGGGTTAAAAAGGGCTTCGGCCCTTTTTGTTTGCAGCACAGGTTGGGGCAGGAACGCAGCGCATTTCACCAAAAAGAGACTCCATGAAAGAAACGTTTTTGCGGATTGACCGGGCCACCACCGGTTTCGCCATGGCCGTGGCCTGCGCGATGTTGGCATTGGCGGCCGGTTTGGGCATGTACCAAATCATCACCCGCTTCATTCTGGAGCGACCGGCAGAATGGAGTGAAGTGATGATCCGCTTCAGCCTGATCTGGATGGTCTTCATGGGCATCCCGATGGCGTTTCGCCAAGGGGCCATGGTCAGCGTCGATGTGATGTACCGCTGGAGCCCTCCAAAGCTCAAACGCGTGCTGGATTGGGTCGTATTTCTGGCGGCCATGGTGCTGGTGCTGGTCATCATCTGGTGGGGATGGGACTACGCCCAGCGCGGCAAAGTGCAAACTGTGATCGGCATGGAAAGCCTGTCCATGTTCTGGGCCTACATCTCCATGCCCATCGGTGGCCTTTTTTCCATTGTCGGATTGACCGCCAATTTGCTGGATCCGCAGCGGCTTGAATTGGAGACTGCGCAATGAGCGCCGTCATGGTGGTCACAATGGCGCTGTGTTTTGCGCTGTCGGTGTCGGTTGCGGTATCCATTGGTTTGGCTGCCGTGATCGGCATCCAGGTCAACAACGCCAACATGTTGATCTCCGTCAAGGAGATGTTCAACTCCATCAACAAGTTTCCGCTGGCAGCGATCCCGTTTTTCATCCTGGCCGGAAATTTGATGGAAACCGGTGGCATCTCGCGCCGCCTGGTCGAGTTTGCCAAGAGCATCGTTGGCGGTGTGCAAGGCGGCTTGCCGATGACTTGCGTACTGACCTGCATGATTTTCGCCGCTGTGTCGGGCTCCTCAGTGGCAACTACCTTTGCGATCGGCGCCATCCTGATTCCGGCGCTGATCAAGCACGGTTACCCGGTTGCTTATGCGGCCGCATTGCAGGCTAGCAGCGCAGAGCTGGGGGTGATCATTCCGCCCTCCATCCCGATGATTTTGTATGCCGTGAGCGCGGAAGTTTCGGTGGGCGAAATGTTCATTGCCGGTTTTGGCCCTGGCATTTTCATTGGCGTCTCGCTCATGGCGTTTTGCTACGTTTACTGCAAATACAAAGGCTGGGGCAAAGGAGACGGCGAAGGCAAGCTGGGTTTTGGCAAGGCGACTTTGCAGGCGAGCTGGGCGCTGTTCATGCCAGTCGTCATTCTGGGGGGCATTTATGGTGGCATCTTTACCCCCACAGAGGCCTCCGCCGTGGCGGTTTTTTATGCTTTGCTGGTTGGCATGGTCATCCACCGTGAAATCGCCTTCAAAGACCTGCCTGGCATCCTCAAAAAGTCCGTGATGTCCAGTGCGGTCATCATGTTCATCATCGCCAACGCGGGCCTGTTCGCCTTCCTGATCACCCGTGCAGGTGTACCAGAAGCCATTGGTGTGTGGCTGCAAGAGGTACTGAAGACACCCTTCATGTTCCTGCTGGGCATCAACGCGGCATTGTTTGTTATTGGCATGTTCATCGAAACCAGTGCCGCCATCATCGTGCTGGCACCCATATTGGCACCGGTGGCCATGAAATTCGGCATTGACCCGATTCATTTTGGCCTGGTGATGGTCGTCAACCTGGCGCTGGGCATGATTACCCCTCCCTTTGGCGTGAACCTGTTCGCCGCCTGCACGGTTGCCAAAATTTCGTTGGACCGTATCGTCCCGCACCTGTTGCCGTTTGTTCTTGTCGTGTTGGCTTGTCTTATGGTCATCACTTACGTGCCGGCCCTGTCGCTCACGCTGCGTGATCTGGCTTATGCCAAGTAACGGTGGGCGCTTCAAAGCGCCCGTCTAGGCGAAAATACATTCCATGAATACGAAATACACCGAAGAACATGTTTGGGCCCGCGTTGACGGCGCGGATCCTGCTATCGCCACGGTCGGCATCACCACGCACGCCCAAGAAACCCTGGGCGACATTGTGTTTGTCGAACTACCCGCTGTCGGCAAGGCCATCCAAGCCAAAGAAGTAGCAGGCGTTGTGGAGTCGGTCAAAACGGCTGCTGACGTTTTTATGCCAGTCAGCGGTGAAGTGACCGAAGTGAACGAGGAATTGCGTGCGGATCCTTCATTGGCCAACACCGACCCCTTGGGTACAGGCTGGTTCTTCAAAGTCAGGCTGTCAAATCCGGCGGAACTGGGGACATTGATGGATGAATCGACTTACCTGCCGTTTGCGGAAAATGCCTGACTTCATTGACTAGCCCCGTCGGGCTCCGGCCAAGGTCTTTTTAGGCTGGCTGCACCCAAGCCTCGCTGCGCTTCCACAACGATTCTGCCAATTGGGCATCCCGGCCCAAAACACTGGGCAATTTGGATTTGCATTTGTCGTAGTACAGACCACTTTCATGGGTGACTTCGGACGAAGTAGCGCAATGCAGCGTTGTCAACGCCCCCTCTTCGACGGTAATCATCCAGCGTTTGATCAATGGGCGAATGGGCCATGGCACGGAACGCCACACATCACTGGCGACCACGCCAGGATGCAGGGAATAAGTTGTTACCCCGGTGCCCTGCAAGCGCTTTGCCAGTTCGGCGCTGAACAAGACGTTCGCCAATTTTGAAACACCGTATTCGTCCAAACCTGTGAGGCTTTTCGTTGGTTTCTCCAACGCATCCCAATCCCACGCAGGGACACGGTAATGTGCCCGACTCGCTACCGTCACAATCCGGGCAGGCGCTGATGCCTTCAATCGATCTAGCAAGAGCTGAACCAACAAAAAGTGACCGATATGGTTAGTGCCAAACGCAAGCTCGAAGCCTGAGGTCGTCATGCCTTTGCCGCCCGCCAATCCGGCGTTGTTGACCAGCACATGCAGGGGAAGGCCCTTCGCCAAAAAACTTGCCGCACAACGCCTGACCGAATCCAAATCGCCCAAATCCAGCGAAAGCAATTCCACTTTGGCATGGG
>JANOVW010000676.1:0-4284 GCA_031417575.1 Rhodoferax sp.
CTGCAAATCGCGTTTGACCTTGGCCAAAATCTCCAGCCCTTTGTCGATACCCGGGCCACGGAAAGTGTTGCCACTGCTGCGGTTGGCTTTGTCAAAACTGCTTTTGAAGATGAACGGGATGCCCAACGAAGTGGTGATTTCTTTCAGCGTGCCGGCGGTGTCCATCTGCAACTGCTCGGACTCGATCACGCACGGCCCGGCGATCAAAAAAAACGGCCGATCCAGACCGATTTCAAATCCGCATAACTTCACAACAATACCCTCATGCAACCGCCTTCAAGCTGACGCCGGTCTTTTGGTGTTCCAGTGCGGCCTTGATGAAGGCGTTGAACAAGGGGTGGCCATCCCATGGGGTGGATTTGAATTCGGGGTGGAACTGAACACCGACAAACCAGGGGTGCACCGTTTGCGGCAGTTCGACGATTTCGGTCAGCTGTTCGCGTTGCGTCAGTGCGGAGATTTGCAGACCAGCACTGCGCAACCGACCCAAATAATTCACATTGGCTTCGTAGCGGTGGCGGTGCCGCTCGGTGACCACGCTGCCGTAGATTTGGTAGGCCAATGTGCCTGCCGCGACATCCGAACTTTGGGCGCCCAGGCGCATGGTGCCACCCAGGTCGGAGTGTTCGTCGCGCGTTTTAATGCTGCCGTCGGCATCTTTCCATTCGGTAATCAGCGCAATGATGGGGTGCGGGCAATCGGGCTCGAACTCGGTGCTGTTGGCACCTTCCAGCCCAACAACATGCCGGGCAAATTCGATCGTGGCAACCTGCATGCCCAGGCAAATGCCGAGGTAGGGCACCTTGTTTTCACGGGCAAACTGGGCAGCGCAAATCTTGCCTTCAATGCCGCGTTTGCCAAAACCCCCAGGGACCAAAATGGCATCAAACTGGGCCAGTTGCGAGATATTTTTGGCAGACAGGGTTTCTGAATCCACGTAGTCAATCTTGACGCGCACCTTGTTTTTCATGCCCGCGTGGCGAATCGCTTCGTTGAGTGATTTGTAGCTGTCACTCAAATCAACGTATTTACCCACCATGGCGATGTTGATGTCACCTTGCGGGTGTTCGGTCGCGTAGACCAGGTCGTCCCAGCGTTTGAGGTTGGCCGGCGGCGTATTGAGGCGCAATTTGTCGCAAATCAGGCCGTCCAGTCCCTGTTCGTGCAACATGCGGGGCACTTTATAGATGGTGTCGACGTCCCACATCGAAATAACGCCCCACGGTGCCACATTCGAGAACAGAGAAATCTTGTCGCGTTCCTCTTTGGGAATGGGCCGGTCCGCCCGGCAGATGAGCGCGTCGGCCTGAATGCCGATTTCACGCAATTGTTTGGCGGTGTGCTGCGTGGGTTTGGTTTTGAGTTCGCCGGCAGCGGCGATCCACGGCACGTAACTCAGGTGCACAAACGCGCAGGAATTGGGCCCCATTTGCAGGCTCATCTGGCGCACGGCTTCCAGGAATGGCAAGGATTCAATGTCACCGACGGTGCCACCGATTTCCACAATGGCGACATCCACCGCGTCGTCGGTGCCCAAGCCGGCACCGCGTTTCACAAACTCCTGAATTTCATTGGTGACGTGGGGAATCACCTGCACGGTTTTGCCCAGGTAGTCACCCCGGCGTTCCTTCTCCAGCACACTCTTGTAGATTTGACCGGTGGTGAAGTTGTTGGCTTTTTTCATGCGCGTTTCGATGAAACGCTCGTAGTGGCCCAAATCCAGATCGGTTTCAGCGCCGTCGTTGGTGACAAACACCTCACCGTGCTGAAACGGCGACATGGTGCCAGGATCGACGTTGAGGTACGGGTCCAGTTTGATCAGGGTGACTTTTAGGCCTCGCGATTCCAGGATCGCAGCTAAGGAGGCTGAGGCGATTCCCTTGCCAAGGGAAGACACCACACCGCCGGTGACGAAGACAAATTTGGTCATGTCAGAGGAGCTTTTACAGCTCTTGGGTGGGAAACAACGATTATAAGGTTGCCCCCACGGTCGTCCACTGCGTGTCGCTCCCTGCCCCCCGAGGGGGCCGTGCCTTGCTTGGGGCGGCCCGGCGCGGCGGCGAGTCTCACTCTGGTAAATTCCGGGGATGAACGACCTTGCTGGCAAACACATAGTTTTGGGATTGAGCGGCGGCATTGCCTGTTACAAGGCGGCCGAGTTGTGCCGGGCCCTCATCAAAGAGGGCGCTACCGTGCAGGTGGTGATGACCGCTGCGGCGGAGCAGTTCATCACGCCTGTGACCATGCAGGCGCTCTCCAACCGCACCGTTTACGGTTCGCAGTGGGATGCGCGCGAGCCCAACAACATGCCGCATATCAATCTCTCACGCGAGGCCGATGCCATTTTGATCGCCCCCGCCAGCGCCGAGTTCATGGCCAAACTGTTGCATGGCCGTGCCGACGACTTGCTCAGCCTGATGTGCCTGGCCCGGCCCATCGACCGGGTGCCTTTGCTGATCGCACCGGCCATGAACCGCGAAATGTGGGCGCACCCGGCCACGCAGCGCAACATGGCACAACTGCAGAGCGATGGCACAACCCTGTTGGGCGTGGGCACGGGTGACCAGGCTTGTGGCGAAACCGGTGACGGGCGCATGCTGGAGCCGCAGGAACTGCTGGAAGACGTGATCGCCTTTTTTCAGCCCAAAACCCTGCGCGGGCAGCAGGTTTTGATCACTGCTGGCCCGACCTTCGAAGCGATTGACCCGGTTCGCGGCATTACCAACCTTTCCAGCGGCAAGATGGGTTTTGCCATTGCCCGGGCGGCCCACGAGGCCGGTGCCGAGGTGACAGTGGTGGCGGGCCCCGTGCATTTGCCGACGCCGCGCGGTGTGAAGCGCATCAACGTCAGTTCGGCGTTGCAAATGCAGGCTGCCTTGCGGGGCACGGTGCAATCGGCAACGGTATTTATTGCAACGGCAGCTGTGGCCGACTGGCGAGCGGCTAATCCGGCCGATCAAAAAATCAAGAAGGATGGTTCGGGTGACGTGCCGGCCTTGCAGTTTGTTGAAAACCCGGATTTGTTGGCCGAGATTGCAGCCTCAGAACGGGCGCTTTCAGGCGAACTTTTTTGCGTTGGTTTTGCCGCTGAAAGCCATGACTTGCTGAAAAACGCCCAAGCCAAACGTTTGCGTAAAAACGTGCCCCTTTTGGTCGGCAACATTGGCCCTGCAACGTTTGGCCAAGATGACAACGCATTGTTATTGGTTGAAGCCAGCCGCGTGACCGAATTGCCGCGCGCTTCAAAGCTCAAACTTGCTCGTGAATTGATAGCTGCTATTGGACATGCTGTATCAACAAAGCCGCATTTTTCTTCATAACATTCGACTCAGCATGCAAATAGACGTCAAAATCCTCGATTCACGCTTGGCGGGTAACCTGCCGCAATACGCCACGACGGGCAGTGCCGGGCTGGATCTGCGGGCCTGCCTGACCGAGCCCCTCACCTTGCAACCCAACGCTTGGGAACTGGTGCCCACGGGCATTGCGATTCACCTGGCCGACCCCGGTTTTGCAGCCATCATCCTGCCACGTTCAGGGCTGGGCCACAAACACGGCATCGTATTGGGTAATTTGGTGGGCCTGATTGACAGCGACTACCAGGGTCAGTTGATGGTGAGCGCCTGGAACCGCAGCCCCACCCCTTTCACCATGGAGCCGATGGAGCGCATTGCACAATTGGTGATCGTACCGGTGGTGCAGGCGCAGTTCAATGTGGTGACCGAGTTTCCCGCCTCAGAGCGTGGCGAGGGTGGCTATGGGTCGACTGGCAAGGTTTGATTTCAGTGGCGTGTTGAATTGCCCGGGTGCGCGGCATCCAGCGGCGTAATTCTGAAAAACCCGGTGCCTGCTGATCCGGCCCCGATTTCGGCTTCCGTGGCTTCGCGCACGTCTTCAACTTTAAGCGACAGGCGCAGGGCAATACCTGCCAGGGGGTGGTTGCCATCGAGCACCACATGGTCGGGGTAAATTTCGCTCACGGTGTACAGCGCTTCCTTGGGTGCATCCGGGCTGCAACCGGCCGGCAGCGAAGCGCCTTCGAAGGTCATGCCTTCTTCTACTTCAGCCGGGAATAAGTGACGCGGTTCCAAAAAAAGCAGTTTGTCATTGAAATCGCCAAAAGCTTGTTCGGGTTCCAGGTGAACATTGAGTTTGTCGCCCTTTTCATGGCCTTGCAAGGCAGCTTCAATGACCTTGAACAGGTCTTGCCCGCCAATCAGGAACTCGACCGGGTCATCGAGCACGTCCAAAATTTCACCCAGAGTGTCTTTCAGCGTCCAGGAC
>JANOVW010000677.1:0-3809 GCA_031417575.1 Rhodoferax sp.
GCCATCAGTTCCATGTAGTCACGCAGGCGGTCAAACTCGGTTTGCAAGGTGTGACTGGCATGGCCTGGCGTGGTGCGCGAAGCGGTGAGGGTGGCACGCAGGTAGTTGTTCAGGTGGTCCAGCATGGTCAGCGCACGTTGCGGGTCGGTACTGATCAGGGCGCGCAGGTTGGCCAGTGTGTTGAACAGCATATGCGGTTCAATTTGGGATTCGAGCAGTTTCAGGCGCGATTCGGCCGCTTGCTGGCTGGCCAGCGCCATTTGGCTTTGCAGATAGGTTTGTTTGCCCCGGTTGTAAAAATAATAGGTGCACGAGATACCCGCCAACGCGGTGATCAGCAAAGACACCCGCAGTTGCGAAGCGGCGTTGCCGTCCCACGACGACCAGCCAAACCAGGCATCGGCCAGGGCGGTACCCACGCCGTACCCGGTAACGATGGCACCCACCGGCAGCGCCAGCGCAGCCGCGCCTTGTGGCCAGCCCGTGACGGCACTGGAGGGAAAAAAGTGGCGGCCAAAATCCATCAAGGCCCAGGTGATGGTGCCGATCAGCAATGAATACACCATCGGCACGTCATACGGTTTTTGCGGCTGAAAGGCGTAATGCACAGTGGCAATCACCAGGCAAAACGCCAGCGTTTGCAGGCACAGTCGCAGCTTGTCGAGCCAGTCGATTTTGAGCGTGGGGGTCATGCCAAAGCCGGCTCAGCGCCCGGAATGCTGGCGTTGCAAGGCTTCTTTTTCGCGTTGCACCATGCGTTCGCGCAAGCTGCTGCCGGTGCCCAGTACAAAAACCGAAACGCCGTGCAAAACCAGGCCCAGGCCCCAGCCCATGGCAGGGTAGATGTTCCAGGGGCGCCGGCCCATGTTGACCGCTTCGGAGGCCAACAGAAACAAGGCGAGGTTAACCACGATATACACGCCAGCGTGGATGTACCAGCCCAGTTTGGCCCCGGCACGTTTGCGCGCCAAGCGGTCGATTTCGTCCGGGGTCATCATGGGTTGGGGGGTGATTGAGGTCATGGTTAAGGAGGTCTGGTTCATTTTAGGGGTGGATAACTTTGAACTGGCAAGAATGCGGGTGTTACCACGGGTCCCGCTGGGTGATCAGGCGATGCGGCATGGCGAACACCTGACCCGTGGCGCCTTCTGGCGTGTGGGTGAAGCGCATGCGCCACAGGCGCAGGGAACGGGCCACAAAAATGCCATTGAAAACACCGTAAAGCAAACTGACCGGCACGGTAAAGGCCAGGTCTTGACCCAAGGCGGGTTGCAGGGCCAGCTCAATACCCACGGTGTATTTGGTCAGGAAAATGGCCAGGATGAGTACCAGGGGCTGCACGCTGGCAGGCAGATCAAATCGGTTGGCACTGGCATCAAAACGGGTGCCAGCCGGGGGCGCAAACGGGGCCAACAGCAGCGCCGTGGTGGTGGCCGCCAGCGCCCAGGCCAGCAAAGGCGCGACGCTGATACCGCCCTGTGCGTTGTGGCCCAAATCTGCCCAGATGCCGCTCAGGCCAAAAAGCATCATGCCCAGCGGCATGATGAAGACCCGCCGCAAACCCTCTTGGCGGCTGCGCATTTGGCGGGCGCCCACGGCCAGCAAGGTGACGAGCAGGCCCCACACCCAGACAGGCGTATGACGCAGGATCTGCAGGATGGCTTCGGGATGGTCTGTAACGAGTTGAATAATCATGATTTTGTTTAATATTAGGTTAAAAATAGATTTTTTTTGATATATTTTGTATAGCTTATAGTACAATTAAATTAATAACATTTTTGCAATTTCGCAAATACATATTTTTTAATTAAATAAAATACTTCCCAGCAGGCGGCCCGGCAGCAAAGTAAAGCCGCCTGCTATGACGCAAGCGCCGAAGTACAGACCAGCCATCGATTTGCGGTGCCCGTAGACATTGCCGCGCAGCAAAAACCAGAAGGCACCAAACAGGCCCAACAACACAACCGGCACCAGCAGGTGAATCCAGCTAAAGCCGTTCCACAGGGGCCCCACGGTGCCGGGGATGAACACGGCTGAAACCGCGGTAACCAGCATCAGCGTGACCCAGGCATAACCAAAGGCACGGTGCAAGCGGGGGCGCTGGCGTTGTCCCAGGCGGCCCCACAGGGCGACCGGGCCGGTAAGGGTGGCCAAAATGGCAGCGATGGCGTGAACGGCGATCAGGGGTGTGAGTTGTGACATGAAGGGTTCCTGTTTTGGTTGGTCGATGGAGTGGACTATTCCAGCGGCAAGCCAGCGGTTCCAGCGGTTTGCGACGAGTGGCCGGTTCGGCGGCGTGAAATGCTTTGGCGGGGCGCGAACGACAGGGTGTTTCGACGATCCTTGGCCGCACACCGTGACCGATAATGCGCGGCAAGAATCAAACCGAAAAACGGCCTGGGCTCCTGGCGTTAATACACGATAGCGACCAGGACCGACCCGACCCAAAACTGTCGAACAAAGGAACCTCTGTGGATATCACTTTGCTAATCAAAGCCGCCGTGATGGGCGTGGTCGAGGGGCTCACCGAGTTTTTGCCCATTTCTTCCACCGGCCACCTCATCCTGGCCGGGGCCTTGCTGGGCTTTGATGACGACAAAGCCAAGGTGTTTGACATCGCCATCCAGACCGGTGCCATTTTTGCCGTCATTTTGGTTTATTGGCAAAAAATTCGCGCCACGCTCGTCGCGCTGCCGACTGACAAACAGGCGCAGCAGTTCGCATTGAATGTGCTGATTGCGTTTGTACCGGCGGTTATTCTGGGCTTGTTGTTCGGCAAAGCCATCAAGGCCCATCTGTTCACCCCGGTGGTGGTGGCCAGCACCTTCATCATTGGCGGGCTCATCATTTTGTGGGCCGAAGCACGTTACAAACGCCAGCAGGCGCCAGACACCACTTCCACCATGGCCTTCATGGCGGGCCAGCCACTGCCGTCGTCAGCCGGGCCGCGCATCGCCGAGGTGGAGCAGATGACCTGGCAAGACGCGCTGAAAGTCGGCCTGATCCAGTGCCTGGCGATGATCCCCGGCACCAGCCGCAGCGGCGCCACCATCATCGGCGGCATGTTTTTGGGCATGTCGCGCAAGGCGGCGACCGATTTTTCGTTTTACCTGGCCATCCCGACGCTGATTGGCGCGGGTGCTTACAGCCTGTACAAAGAGCGCGCGCTGCTCTCGCTGGCTGACGTGCCGATGTTTGGCGTGGGCTTGGTGGTTTCTTTTATCAGCGCCTGGTGGTGCATCAAGTGGCTGCTGAAGTTCATCTCCACGCACAGCTTTGTGGGGTTTGCCTGGTACCGCATTGGTTTTGGCCTGGTGGTGCTGGCCACAAGTTGGTCAGGGCTTGTCAAATGGTCTGCCTAAGTATTTTTACAAAAAAATAGTATAAATATAACTAAAATTTACTATTTGTTAAATAGCTTATTGTGCAATCATCCGTTTAAAAATATTAATTTATTGTTTTGGTAAATATCAGGAAATAGATAAAATTGCCTGCTCCAGTGCTGCGGCGCTCTGCAACGGGTGTTCCATCGGGAACAAATGGCCGCCATCGATCATGCTGATGCGCCCCTTCACCAGCTTTTGCGTCATCTCCATGCCGACTTGTTTCATCTCTTTTGAAAAGGTACCACCGACAAAAGCCACCGGGCATTTGAGCGGGTGGCGTTTGAGCAAACGGTCCAGGTTGTCGGGCAGGGTGTTGTAAATCGCGGTTTCGATTTCACGGGAAAAGGCCAGCGTGCATTTTTCGCCGGCATCGGGGGTCACCATGCCGTGCTCAATGTAATCATGCAGCACCTGCGGCTCCCA
>JANOVW010000678.1:0-1537 GCA_031417575.1 Rhodoferax sp.
GCCGGTCGGGTTCCAGAAGAATTCGGCATAACGCACGTTATGCGCCGCCGCGTCTTGCAGGTATTCGTAGGTGATGCGGTGCAGATCATCGGGACTGCGAATCAGCCACGCGTCGAGCGCGCGCAGCACGCGCAGCACGCCCACGGGTTTGTCGCCACGGGTGTAAAAGGCGGTAATTTCGTCATCGGTCAACGGTGCTTTGGCCCGCGCCACCAATTCGCGAAAAGTTGCTTCGCGTACGGTGCCGTACAGGTGGCAATGCAACTCGACTTTGGGGATGGCTTTGAAAAAGGATTCCGGAAGAGATTGCATGTACAACTGGCTTTGAGCGGCTCAGCCCGAGCGGAAATTGTTGCGGTTAACCGGCTTATGGCTCGTTTGTATTGCGCGGTCCAGCGCGCCCAGCACCACGCTACGCAGCAGGTATTCGTTCGCCACGCTGGCCACCTTGGCGTTGGCCATGGCTTTGCGCGGCACGCGAAATTCGACTACCGTCATGCCCCGGGTGTGGCGGCCTTCGCATTCAGCCACCACGTGTGCCTCGCGCCAGGCCATGCCTTCGGGGCAGACCAGTGCAGCGGCGGCGGTGGGGTCGTATAGCGACATGGGCAAGGTTGCGTCTGCACTTGCTATATGCACGTAACCTAGCAGCAGGTCGGCCAACAGGTCGGCTTTGTCAGTGCCCACGGCTCTCAAGGCCTGTGCATCGTGTGCATGCACGCGCACCTGGCGGCAGGCATCCAGCCCAACCATCTGCAAGGGCAGTTGGGCATCCAGAACGACCTGAATCGCCTCGGGGTCCACAGCGGCGTTGAACTCGGCGGCGGCGGTGTGGTTGCCAGCACCTGCGCTGCCGCCCATCCACACCAGGCGCCCCACGCGGGTCGCCATTTCCGAATGCCGATGCAACAGCTGGGCGATGTTGGTGAGCGGGCCCAGCGCCAACAGGGTGACGGGAGCGGCAGACGATTGCAGGTAGGCGGCCAGCGCGTCTAAGGCACCTTGCGCCGCGAGATGTGGCGAGGCGCGATGCGCTTGGAGCGCCGGCAAACTGCGCCCGGCGGATTTCATCGCGTCCGCGCCCAAAATGTTCTGCGCTGTGACGAGTTCGCCCTGTAACGGCCGTTCTGCGCCCTTGAAGATGGGAAATCGCCAATCAAAAAAGGCTGCGCTGCGCAAGGCGTTGTCGATCACGACCGGCATCTGTGCGTTGCCGGCTACCAGCGACAGGCCGTCGACCACCCAGCCGGGTGTGTGCAGCACCGTCAATACGGCCGCCAGATCGTCAAAACCCATGTCGGCATCAATCCAGACGTGGTGCATGGCGGGCTGTGGGGTGGTGTTGTCGGTTTGCAAGGGCGGTCAGTCGGATTGAAGCTGAACGGCCTCGTTCAGCGGCAAACCAAAACGCAAGGTGGATTGAATGGCGAAACGCGGCGCGTGGGTGGGGGCTTGCGCCTTCACCACGCCGGCGGCGCTGTCGATCAGGTATTCAACCGCTTCGCCCAAATAAGAGGCCCCAATCACGCGGCCTTCA
>JANOVW010000679.1:0-3374 GCA_031417575.1 Rhodoferax sp.
TAGGAGAAGTGTCAAAACTAGCCGCCGTTTGTTCCACCTATCTCCGGACTGTTCCGGCCTAACATTGTGGGCAAGGAAATAGGCAGAGTGGGCGGGAGCGGAAGTTTGCGCAAACCTGGTGGTGGTTCCCGCCGGTATCAATAGTCGATGCGGAGTGAAGGCCTATTTTTCCAGTTTGATGCCCGTCTCTTGAACAATGTTGTTCCAACGAGACTGACTTCGCCTTTGCCAAGCCTGTGTTTCTTCCAGGTTCATATCGAAGTAAACACCCCCGGCTGTCTTTACCTTGTCCATGACGTCGGGGTGATTTGCTGCTTTTACGATGGCTGCATTCAGTCTTCGTTGAACATCAACAGGCGTACCGGTTGGAACCACATAGGCCGTGTAGCTTTGCAGTTCCAGGTCTTTGAGGCCCTGCTCAGCCATCGTGAGCACATTGGGCAGAACGGGGAGTCGGGTAGCACCAAACACGCCCAGTGGAATCAACTTGCCGGCGGCTAAGAATGGGGCCACCTCGCTGTAGAACGCAGTCACCAATTGAATCTGTCCCGACGCCGCGTCTGTCATTGCCGGCACACTGGCCTTATAGGGCACGTATTGAATTTTGGCGCCGGTGCGAGCAGCAAAAGCTGAGCAGACAAAGTGGGCGACGGTAGCGGTCCCGGAGCCGCCGCAATCAAGGGTGGTGTTCTTGGCTTTGGCATAGGCCACCAGTTCGGCCACATTTTTCACACCCAATTGCGCGTTGACCAACAAGATGGGATAGCCTGCAATGGTGAGACCCACCACAGAAAAATCCTTGACCGGATCGTACCGAATGGGAACACCCAACTGGCCAATCAGTCCCATTTCATTTTGGCTGCCCATGAACAGGGTATGTCCGTCAGCCTCTGATTTAGCGCCTGCATCGGCGGCAATTGCTCCGGATGCTCCGGGCTTGTTGTCAACCATGATGGATTGCCCCAGCTCGGCCTGCAGGTGGGGTTGGTGTCGTCTCGCGTAGATATCAACAATGCCACCGGGGGCGGCGGAGGTGATGATCTTGATGGGTTTGGTGGGCCAAGGCTGGGCAGATGCCCACAGAGACTGGCCCAGCAGCCAGCCAGCAAGAACAACTTTGATGAGTGCAGTCGATTTCAAGGGGCCTCCAACATATGGACGAGTCATTATGTTGAAGTCAACTTGGTATGTCGACTCAGGCAAACCCGAGTTCGACAACAAAGCCGTGTTTTTCCGGTTTTCCCGTACTCAACCTCACTATCGCTGCGTTGTGGCCGAGTACCAACGTTTCACCCAAATACCCCATTCACCAGCGCCGCCAGCCTAGCGCCAGCCAGAACCAATCGTTGTTCCATCACCGGCGTAAAAAAACAAAACGCCCCGAAGGGCGCATGTTTACTAGCTTACTGGCGGAGAAGGCGGGATTCGAACCCGCGGAAGATTTTACTCTTCGCACGCTTTCCAGGCGTGTGACTTAAACCGCTCATCCACCTCTCCAGTCCTCGTATTTTAGCCGACCCGCCTTCGGGTTTTGGATTTTGCCGTGCGGTGGGAATTAAAAAAGCCACCCGAAGGTGGCTTTTTAAGTGAACTGGCCTGTGAGGGCAAAACCGCTGACGATGTTACCGAGCAAGCGCCGGGCACATCGCAGCAGCTGCGCTTTAGTTCAAAGCGACTTTCTTGGCGTCTTTGTAGGTGTACAGCGTCATGGATGGGTTTTTCAACTCGCCATTGGCTTCAAACTGCACGTTGGTTGTGATGCCCTTGTAGTTCGTGGCGCCAATCAGCGGGCCATAAACTTTGGGATCAGCGCTCTTGGCGCGCACCATGGCATCGACCAGCACATGCACCGCGTCATACACGTAGGGGCTGTAAACCTGGAACTGCTTGGGGTACTTGGCTTCGTAACGCTTCATCCAGGCGTCGCCGCCAGGCATTTTGGCCAATGAAGCGCCGCCTTCGGCACAAACCACGTTGTTCAGGGTTTTGGCACCTGCGGCCTGTTTGATCAGGTCGTTGGTGCAGATGCCATCGCCGCCGAAATACTTGACGTTAGTCAGGCCGAGTTGCTCCATCTGGCGCAACATTGGGCCGGCTTGTGGGTCCATACCGCCGTAAAACACGCCATCGGGGTTTTTGGCCTTGATGGCAGTCAGGATGGACATGAAATCGACAGCTTTGTCGGTGGTGAATTGCTCGTCGACGATGGTGATGCCCTTGGAAGCAGCAGTCTTCTTGAAGACTTCGGCAACACCTTGTCCATACGCTGTACGGTCGTCAATGATGGCGATGCGCTTCAGTTTGAGCGCGTCAGCCGCGTAGAAAGCCAGGCCAGCGCCCAAGGCGTTGTCATTGGCCAGCAAGCGCCACGTGGTTTTGTAACCAGGCTTGGTGAGGTTGGGGTTGGTGGCCGACGGGGTGATGTGGGGAATGCCGCAGTCGTTGTAAACCTTGGATGCAGGAATGGTGGTACCTGAATTCAGGTGCCCAGCGACACCGGCAACTTTGGCGTCGCACAGTTTTTGCGCCACGGCAGCGCCTTGTTTTGGATCGGCGGCGTCATCTTCAGCCACCAGTTCAAATTTGACCTTTTTGCCGCCAATGACCACGCCTTTGGCGTTCAGGTCTTCAATGGCCATGCGGGCGCCATTTTCATTGTCTTTGCCATAGGCTGCTTGTGCGCCAGAGATGGGCGCAACGTGGCCGATTTTGACAACCATGTCTTGCGCCAAGGCGATGCCAGCGGCGGCTGCCAGCGCGGCGGCGACAGTAACTTTAAGTTTCATTTGCATAGTCAACTCCAAATATTAAGGCCGGGTATCCCGGCCTTGTGAATAAAAACTCCACGGCGTCGACGATAGCCGAATTTTGGCCGCCAAACCATAGGGAAGATACCAAGCCCACCCGGGCTATAAGGTTTCCACTAATCGACCCGTACACATGAACCGAGACGAACTCATTTCGGAATCAGTTGAGAATCATCGCGAGGGATTTTGCTGATCCAATTCAGCCGCCAGAGCATCGTCGACAGCCCGGCGCACGGCACGGTCAATTTCATCGCGCAACAACGGTTCGAGTTTTTTGAAATGCTCTACCGCCAACGACGACAAGATGCTGCCAATGGCCATTTGTAAAGGCCCGTCCAGACGGTGCATCAATTTGTCCACCATGTCGTCCGGGTTATAGGCGGTCCGCGCAGAATGGGCGGTTTGCGGCGAAGAACCTGGCACGGGTATCTGCACCACTTCGGTCAAAGTGGGTACAAAACGGGGTGGCACTCGGGTTGCATGCTGCATGGTTTAAGCCTTGACTTCGTGTTTTTTGATGCTGTAGCCACGGTCTGCGTAGTGTTTCCAGCGCTGTCGCCCGGCCTG
>JANOVW010000680.1:0-1533 GCA_031417575.1 Rhodoferax sp.
GCTCTCCAACAGCCTCATGTCCAACTACAACATGTGGGACGACACCCTGCCCGCCCTGGCCGACAAATTCCGCGTGTTGCGCTACGACAAACGCGGCCACGGCCGCTCCACCGTGACGCCAGGGCCCTACAGCATTGCCTCACTCTCTGAAGATTTGATCGGCCTGATGAACGCATTGGGCGTGCAAAAAGCCCATGTGGCCGGCCTCTCAATGGGCGGCATGATTTCGCAATACATCGGCGCCAACCACCCCGAGCGGGTGCTGTCTTTGGCCCTGTGCAACACCGCCAGTGAAATGCCACCGCGAAGCCTGTGGGAAGAGCGCATCGCCCTGGCCCACGAGGGCGGAACCGCCGCCTTGGTGGATGGCACCATTGGCCGCTGGTTTAGGGCCGGTTTCACCCAGCGCTCTCCCGAAAAAATCGCCACCGTGCGGGCCATGATTTTGGCCACCACCACCGATGGTTACATCGCCAACGCCAGCGCCGTGCGCGACATGGCGCAAACCACGATGTTGCTCAAAATCAAGGCACCCACCCTCATCATGACTGGCCGGCAAGACCCGGCCTGCACCATGGCGCAGGGCGAGGTGCTGCACCGCATGATTGACGGTTCGCGCTACGAGATCATTGAAGACGCAGCGCATTTGTCGAACATCGAGCAACCCGAAGTGTTCAACCGGCTCCTGCGCGGCTTTCTGGATTCGGTGGCCTGACACCGTTGCCTTTTTACTTTGTCTGATCTTTTTTTGGAGCACCTATGAAAAAACGCAGTTTCTTGAGCCAGTGGGGCACCGTAGCCGCCGCCGCTTCGCTGTTGGTGTGGGGCGTGGGCAGCGCCCAGGCGCAGGCTTTCCCCAACAAGCCCGTCAAGCTGGTGATTCCGCTCACCGCCGGTTCCGGGGCCGACATCGCAGCCCGTATTCTGGCCAAATCACTCACCGAGATCTGGAAGCAACCCGTGGTGGTAGAAAACCGCCCCGGCGCCGGTGGCCTGCTGGGCACGGGTGTGGTGGCGCAGGCCCCGGCCGACGGCTACACGCTGATGGTGCAATCAGCCTCGTATTCGGCCAACCCGGCCATCTACAAAAAGCTGCCCTACGATCTGGCCAAGCCGCTGGTCGATGTGGGGCTGATTGGCCTCACCCCCTATGTGATGGTGACCGCCGCCAATGGCCCCTACCAAAGCATCAAAGACCTGGTGGCCGATACCAAAGCCAAACCCGGTACGGTGGCCTTTGCCTCAGCCGGTTTGGGCAGTTCCACCCATCTGGCGGCCGAGCACTTCAACCAGACCAGCGGCATCCAGATGCTGCACGTGCCCTACCAGGGCTCGCCCCAGGCCATGCAAGACACCATGGCCGGGCGCACCGCGTTTTACATGGCCCCGCTGGACGCGGCCATCGGCCACGTGAAGGGCGGCCGCCTCAAAGCCTTGGCGGTTACCACCCCCACCCGAAGCGATGCCGCCAATGACATCCCCACCGTAGCCGAGCAAGGCATGGCCGGGTTCGACCTCAGCCTGTGGTTCGGC
>JANOVW010000681.1:0-5495 GCA_031417575.1 Rhodoferax sp.
GAGAAAGAGCGCGGCATCACGGTCGACCTCGGGTTTGCATACCTGGCTGTTGCAAATGGCCCCCCCATCGGATTCGTTGATGTGCCTGGGCATGAGCGGCTGGTGCGCAACATGCTGGCCGGTGCAACAGCCATCGACCACGTCTTGCTGGTTATCGCGGCTGACGATGGGCCGATGCCTCAAACGCGCGAGCATTTGGCAATCTTGAACCAGTTGGCTTTGCAACACGGTACCGTAGCGCTGACCAAATGCGACCTTGTCGAACCTGGCCGAATAGACTCGGTCCGCGCCGAAATTTCGGCGCTTTTGCGGGGTACTTGCCTGGAAGATGCGCCGGTCTTCCCCGTGTCTTCATTGGCCGGCCTTGGCATGCCGGAATTGGTGGCCCATTTGCACGACGTACAAGCCAGTTCTGTCGTGCACACCTCCCGATTGGAAACAGGATTTCGTTTGTCCATCGACCGCAGCTTTTCACTCGCTGGTGTAGGCACGGTGGTGACGGGCGGGTGCTTTTCGGGCCGCGTGTCAGTGGGTGACCATTTGACGCTTTCTCCCAGTGGCAAAGCGGTGCGCGTGCGCGGCATCCACGCGCAAAACCGCAAGGCAGAAACCGGCCATGCTGGCCAACGCCTCGCGATCAATTTGGCGGGCATCGAAAAGGTGGAGATCGACCGGGGAAACTGGCTGCTGGACCCCGCGCTTCACATGCCCACACAGCGGTTTGACGGGCGCATGCGCCTGCTTGCCAGTGAAACGGCAAGCTTGGCGCAATGGACAGCCGTGCACGTGCATATCGGCGCTGAGGACGTGATGGGCCATGTGGTGGTGCTCGAGGGTGGTTCGGTCAAACCCGGAGCCCAAGCGCTGGTTCAGCTCGAGTTGGAGCGGCCCATCGCCACCCTGTACGGAGATCGCTTTGTGCTGCGCGATGCCTCTGGGCAAAGGACCGTGGGCGGCGGTGTGGTCATTGACGCATTGGCGCCTGCCGCCAAGCGCAAAAAGCCGCTGCGGGTCGCCTTGCTACAGGCCCTTGACAACCCAGACCCGTCACAGGCGTTTGCCGCCGAATTGGCTTTGCACTTGCCAGGCGGTGTCGATGAAAATCAGTTTTTCAAACAACGAAATCTCCAAGCTGGTACACGAGCAGTCGTTTTGGACGAGGTTGCGCACCACATGCTGACCTTGGGTGGCAGAGAGTTTGCATTTGATCCGGCCCGTATCCAGGCCTTCACGACCGCAACCATCGAAACCTTCAAGCGTTTTCATGCCAAGTCGCCTGACAGCCCCGGCCTCACCCGGGACCCGTTGCATCGGCAAGTTAAGGAAAGACCCTTTGCCCCGCTGTTTGATGCTTTGCTCGAACGCCTCATTCAAGCCGGAGAACTCAAACGCAGCGGCCCGCATTACAGCCTGGCCACCCACGTCGTCGAATTGCAAGGTATTGAAAAACAAATCTGGGAGCGGCTCAAGCCCTGGCTGGATGAAGGCGGCATTCATCCGCCCAAGCTGAGTGACTTGATGCTGCGGGACCGTTCGCTGCGCAAAGATCAGGTGGATCGCACGCTACAACGGTTGGCCCGGATGGGCAAGGGCCATCTGGTTGGGCAGGAGTACTTTATTCAGTCCCGGTACTTCCTGACTCTGGCGCTCAAAGCGCAGGAATTGGCCCTGGCCGATGCGAACAAGCGCCTCAACGTGAAAGAACTGCGCGAAACGGTGGGTACCAGCCGGCATTTGTCGATGCCATTGGTTGAGTACTTCGACCAAATCGGACTCACCCAGCGCGACGAAGTAGGCCGACACTTTCGACGCGATCCTCGCAAGATGCTGGGCAGCTGACGCGAAGTCCGGCAATAATCCAATACAGAAGGAGGCGGAACGTTCCCCGGTGGGACGTCCGGTCTGCAAAACCGGGTGGGGCTGCCTAGCAGTCCCAGGTGGGTTCGACTCCCACGCACCTCCGCCATTTCCCTGCCATAGCTCCGCACTGCCCCGTTCCGATTCGCCTTGCGCACAGTCTGTACCACCCGCCATGAAATCCGACCGCACCAACGCACGATCTGCTGATCCACAGTCAGCACTTCGGCCTCCGTCAGTCGACGCACTGATGGCACTGCCGGTTGCGCAAACCCTGGCCACGCAACATGGCAGATCCGCTACGCTCAGCGCCATTCGAGGCTACCTGGAAAGATGGCGTTTGAGCCGCGCAGACGGGTCCAGGCAAGCTTCTGACCTGGCATCAGAATCGTTCAGCAATGCCTTGTGCTTGTCGGATTGCCAGACCCAACTGGAAGCCGAAAGCCTTCCGTCCTTAAAACCTGTGTTCAACCTCACGGGCACCGTACTACACACCAACCTGGGCCGTGCTGTTTTGGCACCTGAGGCGATTGACGCTGCCGTCGCCGCCATGCAAGGCTTTAGCAATCTCGAGTTTGACCTGGAAGGCAGCACACGGGGCGACCGTGACAGCCATGTAGAAGACCTGCTGCGCGAACTCACTGGCTGTGAGGCGGCTACCGTGGTGAACAACAATGCGGCGGCAGTACTGCTAACGTTGGCAGCGCTTGCACCCAAGCGGGAGGTGATGGTTTCACGCGGTGAACTGATCGAGATCGGCGGTGCTTTTCGCATTCCGGACATCATGCGCCGGGCCGGTTGCAAACTGGTAGAAGTAGGTGCTACAAACCGCACCCATCTGTCGGACTACGAGGCAGCCATAGGCCCAGCCACCGCGCTGGCGATGAAGGTACACACCAGCAATTACGTCGTGCAAGGATTCACATCCAGCGTGTCTGCGCAGGAGCTCGCGCCCCTGTGTGCAGCACGCGGCGTTGCCGTGGTCGAAGACCTGGGCAGTGGCACGCTGGTTGATTTGACCCGCTGGGGCCTGCCGGCCGAGCCCATGCCGCAGCAGTCCCTGACGGCCGGTGTCGATGTCGTGACCTTCAGCGGCGACAAACTTCTGGGCGGTCCACAGGCCGGTTTGATCGTCGGCCGCAAAGACCTCATCGCCAAAATCAAGCGACATCCGCTCAAACGCTCGCTGCGCTGTGACAAGGCGACTTTGGCTGCGCTGGAAGCCACGCTACGCCTTTACCGAGACCCTGATCGCCTGGCTGAACGCCTCCCCACGTTGCGCATGCTCACGCGCACACCTGAGCAACTGAGCCCCCTGGCGAAACGATTACAGCCACAGCTGGCGGCCGCGCTGGGCGCAGGTGCTGATGTGAGCGTACAACCCTGTAAAAGCCAGATTGGTGCGGGCTCATTGCCAGTGGATCGGCTGGAAAGCCTGTGTTTGGCGATCGGGCCAGCCAACCTCAAAAGCACGGCAAAAAACAAAAGCAGCGGTGCCTTTTGCAAGACCGTGGCCGATGCCCTGCGCGGTTTGCCGATTCCGGTCATTGGCCGGATCGAAGAAGGCCAGGTAAAGTTGGATTTGCGTTGCCTGGACGGTTCTGAAGCAGAAAAACGCTTCACGGCGCAGTTAAAACAGCTCAAAATCGCCTGAACGGCGAACCTTGCCCCTTTAGCTCTTAACGCTTGGCTCTCGCCCCTTGCCCCTGGGGCGGACTATTCGATCATGTCGAAACCTTGCGTTTCAACTTCGATGAATGATCGGCAAAAAATGGCAACCGCTGCGTAAACCTTTGCCTTCGGGTTGGCCTCAATACCCTCACACAACGACGAACCCACCCAGGTCTGCACATGGCCACGAAAAAATCGCCGCTGCTGCTCCAGGTTACACACCGACAAGTCGTCACCGGCAATCAGGAAACGCATCACCTCAAAAAGAAACGAGACGTGGTCTTCGGTTTCGCCTTCGGCCGCGCTGCTGGCCAAGCCCAGCGCCGCAATGTCGGCACGCAGGGCCACCAACGGGCGTTCGTTCAAAGCCCCCACCAAGTGGTAGGAGCCGTAAGGAAACACGTCGGCCTTGCCAGGGCTGTGAAACAGCGCCTCGTACTCGGCCCGTGCCGTGTCGACCGTCGTTTCGCGCATCGCGTGTACCAAAGCCTGCCAGGGCCCTTCCAGAAACGCACCCTGTACCGGCGCTTCTGTAACGGCTACTGAGAATTGCTTGAGCAACTCCGCATCTGGCGGAGCCAACCACAGGCGCGCCAACAGGCCGTAGATTTCGGCACGTTCAATTTCGGCATCTTCATCGACACCTGAAAAGCCCATCGGCACTGCGGTGCCGCCATTCATCGCTTCTGCCATCAAATATCCTTGATCGTCACTTCATTCGGGTTGGTGTGCATGTCAATCACGCGGCAGTCGCTGCACATGCGCAAACGTTGGGCTCCGGCACCTGCAAAAGCCGGGTGGCTGCCGATGCGTGCCACCATGGCTTCAATGGCTGGTAACGTCGCAAATGGCTTGGCGCAGCGGATGCAATGAAAGGGCTTGACCTCATGCAAAACGCGCTGTACCTTGCGGGCCTTGCCTTCATCGGCCAACCACAGTCGCGGCGCCAGTTGCAAAGCACCTTCCGGACAGGTCGATACGCAAATGCCGCACTGCACACAGTTCTTTTCGATGAAGCGCAGTTGGGGTGCTTCCGGGTTGTCGGCCAGGGCAGAGGCCGGGCAGGCTCCCACGCAACTATGGCACATGGTGCATTTGTCACCGTCCACAATCAGACTGCCCAGCGGAGACGCTTTGGGCAACTCAATCGCGTCGGGCAACACCGCTTTCATCTGGGCCGCTTGGGCTGTCAAATGGTCGATGGCTGATTCGAGGCTCGGGCGCTTGCTAGGCAGCACCGAAGTCGCCGACACGCGGGGAACCCCTTGTGCAGGCCCAAAACGCAGCAGCGGATCCAAACGGGCAGCATCGTCGGCACTGACCGCGCTGCCAGCTTCCAGCAAATGGAAATGCACACCGCTGAAACCCAGCCCGGACATCACCGCCTGACCCACCGCCATTTGCTCAACCAGCGCAGTACGGTATTGCGGCGCTTCGTCGCCCGACATCAACACCGCGATTTGATTGGCCCCCTGGGCCAGCGCCGTGAGCCACACCTCCAGGCCAACGCTGGCGTTGTGCCACAGCGCAATCGGCAGCATGCGGGCGGGCAAGCCACGCAGCTTTTTGTGAACTTGCACCTGCCGGGCCAACGCCTCGAGCTGCAAGGTACCGCTTCCATCCGAGTGAAACAACAAAACGGCATCGCGCCCACCCGCCTGGGTATAGGTGCGCAACAGGGTGCGTACACGCCGCCCCATATCCACGGCAGTGGGCAACGCATAGGTGATGGCACCCGTAGGGCACACGGTCGTGCAGGCACCGCAACCCACGCACAGGTGCGGGTCAACCACAATGCCGCCGCCCTGGCCCTTGGGGTCAGGCACGGCATTGGAATAACGCCGCTCCTTGCCCATGGTTTTGCCTTTGAGCTTGGCATCGCTGCGGATGGCCACGGCGGAGCACACATCAATACAGGCCGAGCAACCAATTTGTTCATTGCGGCTATGGGCGCAAAGACTGTTTTG
>JANOVW010000682.1:0-6309 GCA_031417575.1 Rhodoferax sp.
GCAGCATGGCTTCCCCGATGCGCTGGCGCGGCTGGACCTGAACACCGCCCGCAAAGTGCCTTGGGACAACCATGTCGATTTCTTCCTCGGTGAGTTTGTCAACGCCGATGGCACACCACACGCCGTGTGCCCGCGCCAAACCCTCAAACGCGTCCTGAAACGCGCCGAAAAAATGGGCTTTCTGGCGATGACCGGCATGGAGTTCGAGTGGTACAACTTTCTGGAAACCCCGCAAACCTGGGCTGCCAAAAAGGGCGTGGCCCCCGAAGTGCTGACACCCGGCATGTTTGGCTATTCGCTCCTGCGCATGAACCAGAACCAGGGCTTCTTTAACGCCCTGATGGACGAGATGCTGGCCTTTGGCGTGCCGATTGAAGGCCTGCACACCGAAACCGGCCACGGCGTGTATGAGGTGGCCATTGGTTTCAGCGAAACCCTGGCGCAGGCCGACCGTGCGGTATTGTTCAAAACCGGTGCCAAAGAAATTGGCAGCCGGTTTGGCATCATGCCCAGCTTCATGGCCAAGCCGCACCAAAATTTGCCGGGTTGCAGCGGGCACATTCACCAAAGCTTGTCTGACGGGAAAAACAACCTGTTCTTCGACGCGAAATCCCCGCGCAAAATGAGCAAGCTGTTTGAGAGTTACCTCGCGGGTCAGGTCAACTGCATGATGGGATTCGCCCCCATGATCTGGCCCACCATCAACAGCTACAAACGCCTGGTCGATGGTTTTTGGGCGCCCGTCAAACCCACCTGGGGCATGGACAACCGCACCGCCAGCTTCCGTGTGATCGCCGGCAGCCCCAAGGCCACGCGCCTCGAAACCCGTTGCCCCGGTGCCGACGTGAACCCTTACCTGGCCATGGCAGCGGTGATCGCCGCCGGGCTGGATGGCGTTGAAAAGGGCCTCAAACTCACCACGCCCCCCATCACCGGTACCAACCAGGGCGCAGACCATATCCCGCGCGCGCCCCGCACGCTGATCGAAACCACCCGCAACTTCCAAAAGTCCGACATCGCCCGCGATTGGCTTGGCGACACCTTCGTCGACCACTTCGCCGCAACCCGAGAATGGGAATACCGCCAGTGGCTGGATGCGGTGACAGACTGGGAAATGAAGCGTTATTTTGAAATCATCTGAGAACCCTTCCATGAGCATCACCTCTTTTTCTTTCCCCACCGCCATCAAATTCGGCGCAGGCGCGCGCAAACTCGTTGCCGCGCATTTGCTTGAAAACGGCCTCAAGCGGCCGCTTATCGTCACCGACAAGGCCTTGGGCGCATTGCCGGTTCTGGCGGAGTTCAAAACCCATCTGGCGGGGCTGGACGTGGCCGTTTGCAGCGGTGTGTTTGGCAACCCCACGTGCAGCCAGGTGATAGATGGTGCCGCTGCCTACAAGGCGCACCAGGCGGACTGTGTGATCGGCTTTGGCGGTGGTGCGGCGCTGGACGTGGCCAAAGTGGTGGGCGTGGCGGCCACACATGAAGGCGACATCCTGGAATACGTGTGGGATCATCCGCAGGTGCGGCCCATCACCCACAAGCTGCCGTATTTTGTGGCCTTGCCCACCACCTCGGGCACGGGCTCCGAAGTGGGCCGCAGCAGCGTGGTGAGTGAAAACGATACGCACCTAAAGCGCGTGGTCTTCAGCGCCAAAATTTTGGCCCAATGTGTCTTTGCCGACCCGGAGTTGACACTGGGCCTGCCCGCGCACGTGACGGCGGCTACCGGCATGGACGCGCTCACCCACAACATCGAAAGTTACCTCTCGCCCGCCTACCACCCGCTGTGTGATGGCATTGCGCTCGAAGGCATACGTATCGCCGCTGCGGCGTTGTTGACGGCGGTAAAAGAGCCGGGCAATTTGCAGGCCCGCTCAGACATGATGATGGCCTCGATGATGGGGGCGATTGCCTTCCAGAAAGATTTGGGCGCCGTGCATTCCTGCGCCCACGCGCTCGGTGCCGTTTGTGACCTGCACCACGGTTTGGCCAATGCGTTGATGATCGACACGGTGATGGCCTGGAATTACGAAGCAGCACCGGAGAAATTCGACGAGCTGGCGCATGTCTGCAAAATTGTGGGTGGCGGCAAGGGGTTTGTGTCGTGGCTGAAGCAGCTCAAGGTGAGTGTTGGCATCTCAGGCGGTTTGGCGGCGCACGGTGTGAAGCCACAGCACTTGCCGCGCCTGGTGGAGATTGCCACTGCCGACATGTGCCATCAAACCAATCCGAGGCCCTGCACAGCGGCGGATTTCGAGCGTTTGTTCACTGCTGCGATGTAGATAGGGCCCCACGGCGCCCACCTCGCGCAGGCCACTGGAAACCGAACATGACCTCCAAACTCAAAATCGCCATCAGTGCCTGCTTCTTGCACCCCGATGAAAAACGCGCGGCCTTTGGCAAGAAGACGCTGCATTACGTTGAGCAATCCATGTCGCATTGGGTGATGGCCAGCGGCGCGTTGCCGGTGATGGTTCCCTCTGTGACCGGAGATACGGCCCGGGGAAACATTTCACTGGACGACTACGCCCAGTGGCTCGATGGCCTCATCATGCATGGCGGGGTAGACGTGTGGCCCGGCAGTTATGGCGAAACGCCCTTGCGCCCCGAATGGAGCGGCGACAAAGTCCGCGACGACTATGAAATCGCGCTCGTGAAGGCTTTTGTCGCTGCGGGCAAGCCGGTGTTTGGTGTCTGCCGGGGCCTGCAACTCATCAACGTGGCCTATGGTGGCACCTTGTACCAAGACATCTCCACCCAGCGCCCGCAGGCCCTGCAACACCGCGATGGCGACCGGTACGAGCACTTGTTTCACGAGTTGAAGCCGGTGCCCACATCAAAACTGGACAAGCTCCTGGCCAACAGCGCAAGTTACAAGATCAACAGCATCCACCACCAGGGCATCAAGGATTTGGCACCTGGTTTTGTGGCCGAAGCGCATTGCATGGAGGACGGTGTCATCGAAGCGATTCGCCACACTGGCGATGCCTACATCGCTGCCGTGCAGTGGCACCCCGAGTTCCACGTGAATGCCACCGAGGTGCTGGACGACGGCCCGCTGATGCGCGATTTTTTGACGGCGGCTGGCCAGGTGCGCGCCACCGTGGCGGGCTGATCACCTTCAACCTGCTTTTTTGATTTCTCCGGTTCTCACCACGCTTTAACATGCCAACACTCGACATTTTCAATCCTGCCACCGGTGCATTGCTGGCCCAGTTGCCTGCTGACGATGCAGCCTCAGTCGCCACGAAATACCTTGCCTCACGCCAGGCGCAGCCCGCTTGGGCAGCAACGCCTCTGGCTGAGCGAAAAAACTGCGTGATGAAGTTTCGCACTGCCGTGGTGGCCGAACTCCCTGCGTTGGCCCAAATCATGACGCTGGAAACCGGCAAGCCGATCCAGATGTCGCGCAACGAACTCAATGGCCTGCTGAGCCGCATTGACTTTTTTGTGGCCGAGGTCGATGCCCAAATGGCTCTGCAAACGGTCTACGCCGAAGGCGGCATGACCGAGCAAATCCAGCACACGCCGCTGGGTGTGGTGGCCAATATATCGGCCTGGAATTACCCCTGGTTTGTCGGCTGCAACGTCATCTTGCCGGCCTTGCTGACCGGCAACGCCGTGCTGTACAAACCCTCGGAATTCGCCGCTCAAACCGGCCTGGCCATCACCCGGCTGCTGCATGAAGCCGGTGTGCCGCCTGAGGTGATGACCTGCCTGATTGGCCAGGGAGATGTGGGTGCGGCGCTGCTGGCGCAAGCCGTGGACGGCGTTTTTTTCACCGGCTCGGTGGCAACCGGTGCCAAGATTGCCCAGGCGGCGGGGCAGCGCTTTATCAAGCTGCAACTCGAACTCGGCGGCAAAGACCCGACTTACGTGTGTGACGATGCCAACCCCCAAATGGCAGCGGAATCACTGGCCGATGGCGCGATGTACAACACCGGGCAAAGTTGTTGTTCGGTGGAGCGCATCTACGTGCATGAAAAGTCGTATGACGCTTTTGTGGCGGCGTTCGTGCAAACTGTCAAAACTTTCAAAATCGGATCTCCGCAAGACGACGCCACCTACATTGGTGCCATCACCCGTGCCCCGCAGCTTGATGTGCTGGAAGCCCAGGTGAAAGATGCCCTGGCCCAAGGGGCCAAACTGTTGACTGGCGGCAGCCGGCTACCCGGCCCTGGCAACTGGTTTGCACCCACGGTTTTCAGCGACGTGAATCACACCATGGCGCTGATGCGCGACGAGAGTTTTGGGCCCATCATTGGCATCCAGAAAGTCAGCAGCGATGAAGAAGCCGTGCGCTTGATGAACGACACCCGTTACGGCCTGACCGCCGGTGTGTACACGCCCGATGAAGCGCGTGCCAGGGCCTTGCTCGGGCAGGTGAACGCCGGTAGCGTGTATTGGAATTGCTGCGACCGCGTCAGCCCGCGCCTGCCCTGGAGCGGTTATGGCGATTCCGGCGTGGGGCTGACCTTGTCCACTTATGGCATCCAGACGTTCACCCGTACCAAGGCATGGCATTTGCGCAGCCCCGGCTGACTCACGCCATGAAACCCC
The DNA here is from genome assembly GCA_031417575.1 of Rhodoferax sp. GTDB lineage: Bacteria > Pseudomonadota > Gammaproteobacteria > Burkholderiales > Burkholderiaceae_C > JANYCG01. Next base: position 4,564 of record JANOVW010000682.1, read on the forward strand.
GCCTGACCTGCTTCGATCTGGATCACACACTGCTCAGCGGAGACAGCGATGTGCTGTGGTGTGATTTCCTGATCCGCAAAGGCATGCTGGATGCAACTGTGTTCGCCGCAAAAAACGCCGATATGGAGGCCCGATACAAATCGGGCCGGGTGGGTTTGGACGAATTTGCCAACTTCTACGTGGGCACGCTCGCCGGACGAACACCGGGGCAGTGGGAAGCCTCACGGCGGTTGTTTTTGCAAACGTGCATCGTACCGAACATCCCGGTTTCGGCGATGGCTTTGGTGCAGCAACATCAGCGTGCGGGCGACGTGGTGGTGCTGACCACCGCCACCAATCGCTACATCACCGAACTCACGGCACAACATTTGGGTATTGACCACTTGATTGCCACTGAACCCGAACTGCAGGGCGGTGTATTCACTGGCCACACGCAGGGCACCCTGAACATGCGGCACGGCAAGGTGAGCCGATTGCAGGATTGGTTGGCCGTCCGTCACCAAAAGCGCAGTGATTTTTTCATCACAGCCTATAGTGATTCCATTAACGACTGGCCGTTGTTGCAGATGGCTGACCAAGCCGTGGCGGTTGACCCGGATGTGCGGCTCGGAGCGCGTGCAAAAATGTTTAATTGGTCGATTTTAAAATTTAAACGGTGATATTTTAGTTATATTTGTTATTAAATAAATAGCTTGTTGTGCAATTGTTTATTTAACAAATATTCTATTTTTCTATTTGTATTAATTTTAAATAGATATATACCTTAAAAAAGGCGGATTATTCATGGCAACAGAACATGTCGATGTCTTGATCGTCGGCGCAGGCTTATCGGGAATCGGTGCGGCCTGTCATCTGAAGAAGAACTGCCCGAACAAGTCGTTCGCCCTCCTGGAAGGCCGCAAGGCTTTGGGCGGCACATGGGATTTGTTTCGTTACCCAGGCATTCGCTCGGATTCAGACATGTACACGCTGGGGTTTTCATTCAAGCCGTGGGAGCACGCCAAGGCGATCGCCGACGGCCCGTCGATTCTTGCCTACTTGCAGGAAACAGCCCGTGAAAACGCCATTGAAAAATCGATCCGTTATCAGCACCAGGTGAAGGCTGCCGCCTGGGATTCCACCTCGGCCCGATGGACGCTTACCGTTGAAGTGGGCAACGATGAAACCGGCAAAGCCCCGGCTGTGGTGCAGATGAGTTGCAACTTCCTGTTCATGTGTTCCGGGTATTACGCCTACGCCCAAGGGTACACGCCAGAGTTCCCCGGCATCGGGCAATTTGGTGGCCAGGTGGTGCACCCGCAAAAATGGACGCCCGATGTGGATTACGCCGGCAAAAAAGTGGTGGTGATCGGCAGCGGTGCCACAGCAGTAACGCTGATCCCGGAGCTGGCCAAACAGGCTACGCAGGTCACCATGTTGCAGCGCTCGCCCACCTACGTGGTGGCCCGCCCCAGCGAAGACGAATGGGCCAACCGGTTGCGCAAATGGTTGCCATCCAAGTTGGCCTATGCCCTGACACGCTGGAAACGCGTGTTGCTGGGTATGTACGTGTTTCGCTTGTGCCGCACCGACCCCGCCAACAAGAAGCGCCTGCTGCTGGGCGGCGTGCGCATGGCGTTGGGGCCCGACTACGATGTCAAAACCCATTTCACGCCGCGCTACAACCCGTGGGAGCAGCGCCTGTGCCTGGTGCCCGACGGCGACCTGTTCAAGGCGATCAGGTCGGGCCGCGCCGAGGTGGTCACC
>JANOVW010000683.1:0-1606 GCA_031417575.1 Rhodoferax sp.
GCAGCATGGCTTCCCCGATGCGCTGGCGCGGCTGGACCTGAACACCGCCCGCAAAGTGCCTTGGGACAACCATGTCGATTTCTTCCTCGGTGAGTTTGTCAACGCCGATGGCACACCACACGCCGTGTGCCCGCGCCAAACACTGAAACGGGTCTTGAAACGCGCCGAAAAAATGGGCTTTCTGGCCATGACCGGCATGGAGTTTGAGTGGTACAACTTTTTGGAGACACCACAAAGCTGGGCCGCCAAAAAGGGCGTGTCCCCCGAGGTGCTCACCCCCGGCATGTTTGGCTATTCGCTCCTGCGCATGAACCAGAACCAGGGTTTCTTCAACGCGCTGATGGACGAGATGCTGGCCTTTGGCGTGCCGATTGAAGGCCTGCACACCGAAACCGGCCCCGGCGTGTATGAGGTGGCCATTGGTTTCAGCGAAGCGCTGGCGCAGGCCGACCGTGCCGTATTGTTCAAAACCGGTGCCAAAGAAATCGGCAGCCGGTTTGGCATCATGCCCAGCTTCATGGCCAAGCCACACCAAAATTTGCCGGGCTGCAGCGGGCACATTCATCAAAGCTTGTCAGACGGGAAAAACAACCTGTTCTTCGATGCGAAATCCCCGCGCAAAATGAGCAAGCTCTTTGAGAGTTACCTGGCCGGCCAAGTCAACTGCATGATGGAATTCTCCCCCATGATCTGGCCCACCATCAACAGCTACAAACGCCTGGTCGATGGTTTTTGGGCGCCCGTTAAACCCACGTGGGGCATGGACAACCGCACCGCAAGTTTTAGGGTGATCGCCGGCAGCCCCAAAGCCACGCGGCTGGAAACTCGCTGCCCCGGTGCCGACGTGAACCCCTACCTGGCCATGGCAGCGGTGATCGCCGCCGGGTTGGATGGCGTGGAAAAAGGCCTCAAACTCACCACGCCCCCTATCACCGGCACCAACCAGGGTGCAGACCATATCCCGCGCGCCCCCCGTACCCTGATCGAAACCACCCGCAACTTCCAGAAGTCCGACATTGCCCGCGATTGGCTGGGCGACACCTTCGTCGACCACTTCGCCGCCACCCGTGAATGGGAATACCGGCAGTGGCTGGATGCAGTGACTGATTGGGAAATGAAGCGGTATTTTGAAATCATCTAGAAACCTTCCATGAGCATCACCTCTTTTTCCTTCCCTACTGCCATCAAATTTGGCGCAGGCGCGCGCAAACTCGTTGCCGCGTATTTGCTTGAAAACGGCCTCAAGCGCCCACTAATCGTGACTGATAAAGCATTGGGTGTCCTGCCGGTTTTGGCGGAATTTAAAACGCACCTGGTTGGTTTGGATGTCGCCGTTTTCAGTGGCGTGTTTGGCAACCCCACCTGCAGCCAGGTGATGGATGGTGCTGCCGCCTACCAAGCGCACCAGGCGGATTGCGTGATCGGTTTTGGTGGCGGTGCGGCGCTGGACGTGGCCAAGGTGGTGGGCGTGGCGGCGACGCATGAAGGCGACATTCTGGAATACGTGTGGGATCACCCGCACGTTCGGCCCATCACCCACAAGCTGCCGTATTTTGTGGCCTTGCCCACCACCTCGGGCACGGGCTCCGAAGTGGGCCGCTCCAGC
>JANOVW010000684.1:0-2459 GCA_031417575.1 Rhodoferax sp.
ACCGTGCCGGCCTCCATGGCGTCCTTCAGGTTCAAGTTGGTGTTGCGAACGGTGCTGACCGTTACGCCCGGCGCGTCGCGCTTGAGGCAATCCATGAGGGGGGGCAAAAAGTAGATCTCGCCGATATCGGTCATCCCGATCACAAAGGCGCGTTTGCTGGTGGCCGGATCAAACGTATCGCGCTGATTCAGCGCGTTGTGGATCATCCCCAGGGCATCGGTGACCGCTTCTGAAAGTTGCTCGGCAAATGGGGTTGGCACCATCCCGGCGGGCGTTCGCAAAAATAGCGGGTCGCCCAGCAACTTGCGCAGCCTGGCCAGCGCATTGCTCACCGCCGGTTGAGACAAGTTCATGACCTCAGCGACGCGCGAGACCTTGCGTTCAACCAGCAGATGTTTGAACACAACGAGCAGATTGAGGTCTAGTTCACGTAAGTCCATGGGTCGCTTTTATATTCATGCAGTGAATGTCGTGTATTCAAACTATTTTATTGCCAAATGCACAAAAATTCGGAATCATCGGTGCTTCCGACCTAAAGCCAAAGACACATGACTGCGAATCCAGCAACAGCCCTGCGAAAGGCGTACTACGAGCGCATCGCCCAACACAGCATGACCCCGCTGTGGGAAGTACTCGGTGCGTTGGTGCCTCCGTCGCCGCGCCCAACTGCCGCGCCGGCGTTCTGGGCCTATGCCAAAGTGCGGGAGCAGGTGATGGAAGCCGGCGCTTTAATCTCGGCCGAAGAAGCTGAGCGGCGGGTTCTCATTTTCGAAAACCCGGCCCTTCGCAGCCAGTCGTGCATCACCAACTCCCTCTATGCAGGCCTGCAACTGATCATGCCCGGCGAGGTGGCGCCGGCGCATCGCCACAGCCAATCTGCCTTGCGATTGGTGTTGGACGGCGAAGGTGCCTACACGGCCGTAGATGGAGAACGCACCACCATGCGGCGGGGCGACTTCATCATCACGCCCGCCTGGACATGGCACGACCACGGCAACTTGGGAGATCAGCCCGTGGTGTGGCTGGATGGCCTGGACATACCCACGGTGCGTTTTTTTGATGCCGGATTCGCAGAAAAAAGCGCAGAGGTGTCGCAGCAGCCGCTGCGGCCAGAAGGTGACGCACTCGCGCGCTACGGCAGCAACATGGTTCCGGTTGATTTTTACCAGAAACCCTCAGACCCCACCCGGGTTTTTGTGTACCCGTACGAGCGCACGCAGCAGTCACTCGCGGGCATTGCCCATGGCACACCCGACCCGCATTTTGGCTTCAAGCTGCGTTACGTCAACCCGGCTACCGGTGCATCGCCCATGCCAACCCTTGGCGCCTTTGTGCAGCGGCTGCCTGCTGGCATGCAGACGCGCGACTACCGCAGCACCGATGGCACGGTGTACGTGTGCCTGGAAGGCGAGGGTGAGGCGCAGGTGGGTGATGCCACTTATCGCTTTTCGCCCAATGACGTGTTTGTGGTGCCCTCGTGGGTGAACCTGCGGCTGCATGCCACGCGGGACACGACGCTGTTCAGTTTTTCTGACCGGCCAGCCCAGCAGGGGTTGGGCTTGTGGCGCGAAGTGCGCCTCTGATGTCTATCCCACTCATTTCAGGATATCGTCCATGCGATATCCGAATCATTGTCAGCGCCTAAGAATACCCAACCAGGAGACAAGCCATGAGCGAGATCTTTCCGAGCGAGGCGAAATGGGAGCTGCCCGGCACCAGCCGTATCCCATTCTTCAATTACACCAGTGGTGAGCTTTATAAACGTGAACTTGAACGCTTCTTTTACAAAAAGCACTGGTGTTATGTTGGCCTGGAGGCGGAGGTGCCCAATACGGGTGACTTCAAACGCACCGTGGTGGGCGAGCGGTCGGTCATCATGGTTCGCAATGCTGACGGCACCATCAACGTAGTGGAGAACGTGTGCGCCCATCGCGGCATGCGTTTTTGCCGTGAGCGGCACGGCAACCAAAAAGAATTCGTCTGCCCTTATCACCAGTGGACTTATTCGCTCAAAGGCGACTTGCAAGGCGTGCCCTTTCGGCGCGGTGTCCGCCAAGACGGCAAAGTGGTTGGTGGGATGCCCACAGATTTCCAGACGCAAGACCATGGCCTGACGAAACTGAAGGTTGCTACACGGGGTGGCGTGGTGTTCGCTTCTTTCGACCATGACATCGAGCCGTTTGAAGAATTCCTGGGCCCTACCGTACTAGCCTACTTTGATCGCCTGTTCAACGGCCGCAAGCTGAAAATTTTGGGCTACAACCGCCAGCGCATTCCGGGTAACTGGAAGCTGATGCAAGAAAACATCAAAGATCCGTACCATCCCGGCCTGCTGCATACCTGGTTTGTGACGTTCGGGCTCTGGCGCGCCGACAACAAGTCAGAATTGAAGATGGACGCGCAACACCGCCACGCCGCCATGATCTCAACCCGCGGGGAGGCGGGCAAGGCCTCGCAAG
>JANOVW010000685.1:0-2539 GCA_031417575.1 Rhodoferax sp.
CAAACCGCTGCGGGCGCGGTGTCTGACAGCGGCCATTCCGCCGACCACAACACATCGCCCAGCAATGAAACTGTTACCACGCGCAGACAATCAATGGCGACTTCCACACCGACCAGCCCGCGGGTGTGCGCGCTGATCTCAAGGGGTGTTGACGGTCGCCCCAGTGCCAGGCCAGGCTGCGCAGTGGCCTCAACCAACCAGCCTTCATCGATCAATTCACGCACGGCCGTACTGACCGTGGATTTGGTCAGCCCGCTATGCAAGGCCAACTGCGCACGCGAAAGCCCCGGCTGCGCGCGCATCAACCGCAGCAATACGCTGCGGTTGATGCGCTTGACCAGTTGCTGGTCGCCGGTGGTTTTCATGGCAAGGCGCAATGTGACGTTACAGGCCGGACTGGGCCTTGCCCTCAGGCTGCTTGCCGCCAATGATCATGCCCAGCACCTCGTCTTCCGTGACGTCGGCTGTACGGTAGGTGCCGACCATCCGCCCGTTTTTCATCACCGCCACCCGGTCTGACAAGGCAAACACATCGTGCATGTCATGGCTGATGAGGAAAATGCCCACGCCTTCGGCCTTGAGTTGGCGCACCAGGTTTCCCACCATGGCGGTTTCTTCGGGGCCCAGCGCAGCGGTGGGCTCGTCCATGATGAGGATGCGGGCGTTGAAATAAATCGCCCGCGAAATCGCCACCACCTGGCGCTGGCCGCCGCTCAAACGCCGCACCGGGGTGTGGATGTTGGTGAAGTTTTTGTTCAGCCGCAAAAACACCTTGCGCGCATCGGCGTTCATGCGGTGGTCGTCCAGCGTGCGCCAGGCGGTCAGCAATTCGCGCCCCAAAAACAAGTTGGCCACCGCGTCCAGGTTGTCAGCCAAAGCAAGGGTTTGGTAGATCGATTCGATGCCCAACTTTTGCGCATCGGCGGGCGTACGGATTTGCACGGGTTGCCCCGACAGAACGACTTCGCCGGCATCAATCGGGTAGGCACCCGCCAGCATTTTCATCAGGGTTGACTTACCCGCACCGTTGTGGCCCAACACGGCCACGACTTCACCGGCTTGCAGGTTCAGGCTGACGTTTTCAACCGCATGCACGCCACCAAATGACTTGCTGATGCCGCGCAAAGCGACCAAAGGCTGGCCGGTCATGCGGTGTCTCCGGTCAGGCGGCGGTAAACCACGTCAAACACCACGGCGGCAATCAGCACCTGGCCAATGATGACGTAACGCCAGCCAATCGGGATATCCAGCAACAACAGGCCACTGTCAATACTCTGCATGATGAGCGCACCCAATACCGAACCCAAAATGGAGCCGCTACCGCCCGCCAACGCGGTACCACCGATGACTGCGGCGGCAATGACATACAGCTCCATGCCGGTTCCCAGCGAGTTGGTGCCCGCATTGAGCCTTGCAATCGAGACCATGGAGGCTATGGCGATCAATGCCCCCATCAGGGCAAACAACATCAAGGTGACACGCCGCACTGGAATGCCCACCAGCGCGGCGGCTTCCGGGTTGCCACCCATGGCATACACATACCGCCCAAAACGCGTGCGGTGAACAATGAACGACATGAAAAATGCCACCGCTGCCCAAATCAGCACCGGCACCGGTATGCCTTGCGGCGCCTCTTTGTTCGGAATTTTGTAGGCGTTCATTGTGGCCGTGAACATCAGCACGATGGCGATCGGCACCAAGGCAACGACGATATCCACCCATAGCGGGTTGTTGGCCACGCCATACGCATCATTGGCCGCGCGTTTGCGAAAAGCCACCCACAAGAGCGCCAGGCACATCAGGCTGGCCACCCACCAACTGGCGCTGACACCGATGGAGCCGTCGTAGCCGCCACCAAAGCGCTGGAAGAATTCGTCATTCACCGGCTGGGTCTTGCCGTCGGCCACCAGAAACGCCGCGCCCCGAAACGACATCAAACCACCCAAGGTGACCACAAAAGAGGGAACGCCGAGCATCGCCGTCAAGGCACCCTGGTACATCGAGACCAAAATCGCCAGGGCCAAACCGGCCAGCGACGCTTCGGGCCAGCTCCAGCCCTTGCTGTACATCAGCGTGGCGATCAGCACACCCACAAACCCCATCACCGAGCCGACCGACAAATCAATGTGCCGGGCCACGATTACCAGCACCACCACGGTGGAAACAATTCCCACCACAGCCGTTTGCTGGGCAATGTTGTAAAGGTTTTCAGGCGACAAAAAAATACCGTCTGACAGGGCGTTGAAAACCAACGCCACGGCAACCAAAACCGAACTCATGAGCACCAGGCGCCAATCAATGGCGGCTTGTTTGAGACTTGTTAACGCCTGATTCACGACTTTCTCCCTGAAAGTTATTCCATTCCAAAATCATTGGTGTAGCAGGCCTGCCGACCTACACCGATGATTTGGGAGTGGAATTGGATGGCAGAAATGAAACTGCGGGCAATGGGCCCGCAGTTTCGCGCTGTCATGTCAAACCATTATTTGCAAACAGCCGGACCCGTTTTGTCCACACCTTTGCACAAAACGTCTTTCTT
>JANOVW010000686.1:0-37434 GCA_031417575.1 Rhodoferax sp.
AATCGAGTGCCAACTTCAACGGCGTTTGACCGCCGTATTGCACGATCACGCCCAACGGCTTTTCTTTGTCGACAATCTCAAGCACGTCTTCGAGCGTGAGCGGCTCAAAATAAAGGCGGTCTGAAGTGTCGTAATCGGTGGAGACGGTCTCGGGGTTGCAGTTGACCATGATGGTCTCGTACCCGTCTTCGCGCAGGGCCAGTGCCGCGTGTACGCAGCAATAATCGAACTCAATACCTTGCCCAATACGGTTGGGGCCACCGCCCAATACCATGATCTTCTTGTTGTTGGTTGGTGCTGCCTCGCACTCGCTGTCCTCAGTCTCATAAGTTGAATACAAGTAAGCTGTATTGGTAGCAAACTCAGCGGCGCAGGTATCGACGCGTTTGTAAACGGGCCGCACGTTCAATGCGCGGCGTTTGTCGCGAATGGCGGTGTCAGTGGTTTTGAGCTGCCGCGCCAGGCGCCGGTCTGAAAACCCTTTTTGCTTGAGGGCACGCATGGTTTGCGCATCGATATCGTCGAGCGATTTCGTCTCAAGCTCCAATTCAATTTGCACGATTTGTTCAATCTGCACCAAAAACCAGCGGTCGATTTTGGTGAGGGCAAACACCTCTTCCACACTCAGGCCTTGGGCAAACGCATCACCCACATACCAGATGCGCTCGGGGCCTGGGTGGCCCAATTCGCGCTCCAGCACTTCGCGGTCTTGCGTTTTTTCATTCATGCCGTCCACGCCCACTTCCAGCCCCCGCAGGGCTTTCTGGAAGGATTCCTGGAAGGTGCGGCCCATCGCCATCACCTCGCCCACAGACTTCATTTGGGTCGTCAGACGGCTGTCTGCTGCGGGGAATTTTTCGAAAGCGAAACGCGGAATTTTGGTAACAACGTAGTCAATGCTGGGTTCAAAACTGGCCGGCGTTAATCCGCCGGTAATCTCGTTACGCAGTTCGTCCAGGGTGTAACCACACGCCAGTTTGGCGGCCACTTTGGCAATTGGGAACCCGGTTGCCTTGGAAGCCAGCGCGGAAGAACGCGAGACCCGCGGGTTCATCTCGATGACGACCATCCGCCCATCATCCGGGTTGATGGCGAACTGCACGTTGCTGCCACCCGTGTCGACACCGATTTCACGCAAAACCGCCAATGACGCGTTCCGCAGTATTTGGTATTCACGATCGGTGAGTGTTTGCGCGGGTGCTACCGTGATGGAATCACCGGTATGAACGCCCATGGGATCCAGGTTTTCAATGGAACACACAATGATGCAGTTGTCGGCCTTGTCGCGCACGACCTCCATCTCGTATTCTTTCCAGCCCAGCAGCGATTCTTCAATCAGCAGCTCCTTGGTCGGTGACGCCTCCAAGCCGCGTTTGCAAATGGTTTCGAACTCTTCGGCGTTGTAGGCGATACCGCCACCGGTGCCGCCCAAGGTGAAGCTGGGGCGAATAACGGTAGGGAAACCCAATGCCTTTTGCGCAACCCAAGCCTCGGCCATGCTGTGGGCAATACCGGAGCGGGCTGAGCCCAGACCGATTTTGGTCATGGCATCCTTGAACTTGAGCCGGTCTTCGGCTTTGTCGATAGCCTCGGGTGTGGCGCCGATCAATTCAATCGCCTTACCAGTGGCCGCGCCCTGGTACTTGTCGAGCACACCGTTGTGCCATAAATCTAGCGCACAGTTCAGCGCGGTTTGCCCGCCCATCGTGGGCAAGATGGCGTCCGGGCGCTCTTTGGCAATGATTTTTTCAACGGTTTGCCAGGTGATGGGCTCGATGTAGGTCACGTCTGCCGTGGCAGGGTCAGTCATGATCGTCGCCGGGTTGCTGTTGATCAGAATGACCTTGTAACCTTCCTCGCGCAATGCCTTGCAGGCCTGCACCCCGGAATAGTCAAATTCGCAGGCTTGGCCAATGATGATGGGGCCCGCGCCGATGATGAGAATGGATTGAATGTCTGTACGTTTTGGCATGGACTTGTAAAGCTGGTGTGGCGCTGATTCGTTGATTCGCTGAGGCAATGAATGCTGACGCTATAAATAGGCCGGAATGAATGGGTGTTTGGAGTTGATCAGCGAGCGCCCGCGCTCATCAGGTTGACAAATCGATCAAACAAATAGCTGATGTCATGAGGCCCCGGCGACGCCTCGGGGTGGCCCTGAAAGCCAAAGGCTGGTTTATCGGTACGGACAAGGCCTTGCAAAGTGCCGTCAAACAGGCTGACATGGGTCGCCCGTAAATGGGACGGCAGCGTTTTATCGTCAACGGCGAAGCCGTGGTTTTGGCTGGTGATGCTGACCCGGCCGGAATCGAGATCTTTAACCGGGTGGTTCGCGCCGTGATGACCAAATTTCATTTTGAAGGTTTTGGCACCGCTGGCCAGTGCCAGGATTTGGTGGCCCAAACATATACCAAAGGTGGGAACACCAAGTTCCACCAATTCGCGGGCAGCCGAGATGGCGTAGGTACACGGCTCTGGGTCTCCCGGGCCGTTGGAAAGAAAAATGCCGTCTGGCTTGAGCGCCATCGCCGCCTGAGCGCTGGTTTGCGCAGGTACGACGGTAACCCGACAACCGCGTTGGCTCAGCATGCGCAAGATGTTCAGCTTGATGCCAAAGTCATACGCCACAACGTGGAATTTGTCCTCGGCGGGGGTCGTGAACCCAGGCTTGTTCGCCGCTTGCAGCGAATGCAATTGCCATTCGCCTTCTGCCCACGGGTAGGTGGACGACACACTGACGACGCGCGCCAGATCCAGCCCGGCCATGTTGGGCGCAGCTTGGGCGTGAGCGACCGCCTGATTGATGGAGGTCTGAGACACATCTTCACCTGCTGCCAACGCCAAAATGCAGCCGTTTTGCGCGCCATGGGTCCGCAAATGACGCGTCAGTTGACGGGTGTCCAGGTTGGCGATGGCAACGGTACCGGCCGATCGCAAGTAACCGCTCAGGTCAAGCGTTGACCGGAAGTTGGACGCAACCTGCGCCAAATCCCGAATAATCAAGCCCGCCGCAAATACCTTGCGCGATTCCACATCTTGATCATTGGTGCCGTAGTTCCCAATATGGGGGTACGTGAGCGTGACTATTTGCTGGCAATAGCTGGGGTCGGTGAGGATTTCCTGGTACCCCGTCATCGAGGTGTTGAAAACCACTTCACCCACCGTGGAGTCCTGCGCTCCGATTGAGGTTCCGATGTAAACGGTACCGTCTGCGAGTGCCAAAATGGCGGGGGGGGAGGTTCTCTTGAGAGACAAAAGCACTAGGTTCTCCGAAATAAATGCGGCTAACCCAAGCGTTGACAAGCTTTACCGGACCAAAACGCTGCGCCGCAAGGGTACAGGTCAACCAGAAGTTTGCTTGAATGCTGTTTTAAGTGTGGTTTTGCTTTGACGACGCTTGGGGCGTGTTGATGAGGTAGAAAGCCATTGATTATAGATTGCCATCAGCCACCGAACTGGCATGCAGGCAAATTGCTGCTGCGGCGGCGACGTTGAGTGACTCTTCTCCGCCGGGCTGCCCAATACGGACGGTTAACGCAGCACGCGCCATCAATTCCGCGCTGACGCCCTGCCCCTCATGACCAAATACCCAAGTGCAGGGCTGCGGCAACGGCTGCCGGTTGATGAGGTTTCCGGCATGAGAGCTGGTGACCACCAACGGCGCGGTAATCGCCTGAAGATCGTCCGGCGTTTGACCCTCGATCAGTTGCAGCGCAAAGTGCGCGCCCATGCCGGCCCTGAGCACCTTGGGTGACCATAGCGCAGCCGTTCCCTTGATGGCCACCACCTGACCAAAACCGAAGGCCGCCGCACTGCGAAGGATGGATCCGACGTTACCGGCATCTTGGACACGGTCCAGCACAATCATCTTCACATGCGCTGTAATATCTGGCTGTTTGGGCAAATCCAGCAGGAACCCCATGCTTGCAGGGGAATCAAGGCCACTCAGTTCCCTGAACAGGGCATCTGGAACAAGAATGCTGCGGGTTGCAGCTTGCTGCAAATCTGAAGGCAAACCAGGCCAGACTGATTCAGCAAAGATGGCGGTATGAGGGCGCACCCTTCGCTCGATTGCTGCGCGGCATAAATGATCGCCCTCGAGCCAAATCTGCCCTGCTTTCCGGTAAGCCAGGTTATCTTGTGCCAGCTTGCGTGCAGTTTTAATCGCCGGATTTTCGCGAGAGCTGATGCGTTCAGGCATGTGGCAAACCATTCAGTTGCAAAGCTTCACGAACCGGTTGAAAAGTTTTGCGATGATGCTCGCACGGGCCAAATTGCCTAAGCGCCTCCATATGAAATTTCGTTCCATAACCCTTGTGTAAGGCAAATCCGTAATTCGGAAAGGCCGCATCCACCTCAACACACCATTGATCCCGATGCACTTTGGCGAGTATTGAAGCAGCCGAAATCGCAGGTACTTTGCTGTCACCTTTGACGATGGCCTCGGCAAAAACATCCAGCATTGGCAAGCGATTGCCATCGACCAAAACCCTGCCTGGCTTCAGCCGCAAGCCGGCAACGGCACGTTGCATTGCCAAAAGCGTTGCCTGCAAAATATTCAACCGGTCGATTTCTTCGACGCTTGCTTGGGCAATCGAAAAACACAGGGCCTTGGCGCGAATCTCGTCATACAGTTGCTCCCGACGGGCGGCAGTGAGTGTTTTGGAGTCAGCCAGCCCCTTGATAGGGAGTTTGTCATCCAGGACCACGGCCGCCGCGACGACGGGCCCCGCAAGCGGACCTCGACCCGCTTCATCAACGCCGGCAGTCAGACCAGGGGGGTCCCAGCTGAATTGGCCTTGCTCAGCCTTCAAGAACTTGTTGAATCGCATCGGCGCAAAGTTGAGCGGTGTCACGGGTGAGATCTCGGTGCAATGCGCCAAAGCGCGCCATCAGGTTTCGTGCAAGGTCTGCCTGATTCAGCAAAGACAACACTTCATTTGCCAAGGCCTCAGGCGTGGCCCGATCTTGCAACAATTCTGGAACCACAAATTCACCCAACAGAATATTGGGCAATCCAACCCAGGGCTGCAGTTTTTTGCGACGCATGATCTGCCAGGAAAGGGGGTTCATCTTGTAGGCAATCACCATCGGGCGCTTGAACAAGGCAGCCTCAAGTGTTGCAGTGCCGCTGGCAATCAGGGTTACATCGCAGGCCGCCAAAGTCGCGTGGGATTGCCCAACCACAATCGACATTTGCCCTGACAACCCCGACATTTTTAAGGCGCCTCTCACTCGCTCAAGCAAGCTTGCCGTCGTGGGGACAACAAATTTAACTGCCGGAATAGCAGCTCGAATGAAGGCAGCTGCCTCAAAAAAAACCTTGGCAAGGTAGGCAATTTCTGAAACCCGGCTACCAGGCAAAATGGCAACCACTGTGTCGTGTTGCTCAAAACCCAGTCCTATACGGGCTGCAGAACGATCAGGCTCCATGGGAATCACCTGGGCAAGTGGGTGCCCAACATAGGTCGCGGCTATTCCATGCCGCTCCAAAAGACTTTTTTCAAATGGAAAAATGCAAAGGACGTGATCCACGCTAAGGCGAATCTTTTCCAATCGTTCCGCTCGCCACGCCCAAACCGACGGGCAAACAAAATGAACCGTTTTGACACCGGCGGCCTTGAGATCCCTCTCCAGTTCCAGATTGAAATCGGGCGCATCGACCCCCAAAAAAAGATCAGGCGGATTGTTGAGTAACCGCTGTTTAAGTTGGCGCCGAATACCGACAATTTCACGGTAATGCCGCAAAACCTCGACATACCCACGAACCGCCAACTTTTCGCTGGGCCACCAGGCATGGAACCCGCGGGAGGTCATATGTGGGCCGCCAATCCCAACTGTTGAAACCATCGGGATTCGTTGGGTGATGCCGTCTAATAATAGACTGGCGAGCAAATCCCCTGACGCTTCACCCGCAACCATTGCAATTTGGGTTCCCACAGGTTCAACGGACAATTCCGCGCTGCGCAGATGTTGCCGCCAAAAAACCGTTCATCAGTGAAACGTCCGCCAACACTTCAGGCTCCGACTGAATCAAACTGGCAATTTTTTCTTGTGCCTGCGCCAAAGTGAGCCCTTCCCGGTAAAGCGCCTTGTACATGGCCTTAACGTTGGCAATGCGTTGGGTTGTAAACCCACGTCGCCTCAATCCTTCAAGATTCATGGCGCGCGCTGCTGCTGGTTGCCCCTGACACATGACAAATGGCGGCAGATCAGCAAACAGAAGCGAACACATGGCTGTCATGCTGTGCGCTCCTACTCGCACAAACTGATGCACTACCGTAAAACCACCCAATATTGCCCAGTCTCCTATGTGAACGTGCCCCGCCAATTGGGAATTATTGGCAAATATGGTGTTATTGCCAATGACGCAATCGTGCGCCACGTGGACATAAGCCATGATCCAGTTGTCATTTCCAACACGGGTGACCCCGGAATCTCCAGGGGAACCAATATTCAGCGTGCAAAACTCCCGGATGGTGTTCCTGTCGCCAATCACCAATTCACAGGGTTCGCCGTTGTACTTTTTATCCTGAGGAATGGCGCCGATCGAATTGAACTGAAAAATCTGATTGTCACAACCGATGGTCGTATGACCCTCGATCACACAGTGGGCACCAACGCGCGTGCCTGCACCGACGGATACGTCAGCACCGATCACGGTGTAGGGCCCCACCGAAACAGTTGAAGCCAACTTCGCCTTCGGATCAATGATTGCAGTTGCGTGGATTCTGGACACAGGTGCGACGTGAGAACGAGAGTTTGTCAACAAACACCATCACTGAATCGTGCGCATGGTGCACATCAATTCAGCTTCGCATGCCGTTTTGCCATCAACCGTAGCAACACCTTTGAACTTGAAGATTCCCGACTTCATCCGGTCTAGCGCCACATCCATCACCAATTGGTCACCTGGCTCAACGGGTCGCTTGAATCGAGCAGCGTCAATACCAGCAAAATAATAGACCGTTTTGTCGTCCGGCACTACACCCAGTGTGTCAAAGGCCAGCAGTGCCGCAGCCTGCGCCATGGCTTCCAGCATCAGGACGCCCGGCATTACCGGGCGATGCGGAAAGTGTCCAACAAAAAAGGGCTCATTCATCGTGACATTTTTTAACGCGCGAATTCGCTTCCCTTTTTCCAGCTCCAGAACACGATCCACCAGCAAAAATGGATACCGATGCGGCAACTTTTTGAGTATTTCGTGTATGTCCATCATGTGATTTTCGTTTCTGACAATGAGTTTTCAAGCACCCGGATTCTCTCGCGCAAACCGTGCAATTGTTTCAGCGACACTGCATTTTTTTCCCATTTCGCATTGTCGTCGATGGGAAATATGCCGGTGTAATGACCCGGTCTGTTGATCGACCGGGTCACGACCGTCGCTGCTGAAACATTTACGTTGTCGCAAATGGTCAAATGCCCGAGAACTACGGCACCACCACCAATGGTGCAATGCTCACCAATTGTGGCACTGCCAGCTACGCCAACACACCCGGCCATAGCTGTATGACGACCGATATGCACGTTGTGGCCAATCTGTACAAGATTGTCCAGCTTGACGCCGTCACAAATAACGGTGTCCTGCAATGCGCCGCGATCGATACAGGTGTTGGCACCAATCTCCACATCATTTCCGATCCGAACAGCACCGAGTTGTTCAATTTTTTCCCACCGCCCCTGGTTGTCAGCAAAACCGAAACCATCGGCACCAACAACCGCGCCAGAATGCAAAATGCATCGTTCACCGATTTCGCAGTCTTCACCTAACGTAACACGCGATTTGAGCCACGTTTCTGCACCAATTTTTGCGCCTGCTTCAACCACACACATTGGCCCGACGCGGGCTGAAGGATGAACCTGAGCTGTGGGATCAACGACTGCACTAGGATGAATATTCCGTCCTGGCGGCACCTTGGAGTCATTCAAGTTCTTGCGCCAAAGCTGCGTCAATTTGGCGAAATAAAGATAAGGATCGGCTGTAACAATACAGGCGCCTCGACTAAACGCCAGTTCACGCATGGCGGAGCCCACCACTACGCAGGCCGCCCGGGAAGCAGTCAATTGATTTTGGTACTTCGGACTGCTCAAAAAACTCAATTGATTGGGTTCGGCACTCGCCAATGTTGCCAAGCCGAAAATCTGCGTTGCCGGATCCCCAAGAAGCTCGCCACCCAACGCATCAACAATGTAACTCAGACTTAGCGACACCATTCGCTGGCCTGATCTAACTTCAACGAGGTGAGCCCGCGTTGAGTGCGCGGATCACCTTGTCGGTAATGTCGTGCTTCGGATTGACATAAACGGCTTCTTGCAAAACTAGGTCGTATTTTTCGGCTTCAGCAACCGTTTTCACTACACGGTTAGCTCTTTCAAGCACTTGCTGCAACTCTTCATTCTTGCGTGCGTTGAGATCTTCCTGGTATTCCCGGCGCTTGCGCTGAAAATCACGATCCTGCTCAACCAATTGTTTTTGCCGCGCCGTACGTTGACTTTCAGCCAAGGTAGGCGCTTCACGTTCAAGCTTGTCTGCAGAAGCCTTCAAATTATTTCCCAATTCCTGCAAATCTTTGTCTCTTTTGGAAAACTCCTGCTCCAATTTCACCTGCGCTGCTTTGGCTGTATTGGCTTCTTTAAAAACCCTATCAGTGTTGACAAATCCAATACGAAATTCTTGTGCGCTGACAATCGGCACCCACCAGACGACGGTTGCCAACAAAAACACATGGGAAAGGCGTAAAAAGTACTTCATTAGAAGGATGTACCGATCTGGAATTGCAATGACTGAATTCTATCCCCTGCAAAAGAACGAAGTGGTCGTGCTATAGCGAGGCGCAATGGACCTACCGGCGAAATCCAACTCATCCCGATTCCGGTCGATACCCGCGCGTCATTCAAATCAAAGGCTTGTGTGTCGGTATACACGTTTCCGACATCAACAAAACCGTAGAGGCGAAGGGTTCGATCATTGCCCGTACCGGGAAACGGAACCAAAAGCTCCGCATTCAAATTAAACTTCTTTTGTCCGCCGATGGCAATGTCTGTTATCGCATCTCGGGGACCCAAGCTAGCTTGTTCAAACCCTCGAACCGAACCCAAACCACCACCATAAAAATTCTTGAAAAGCGGATAGGGGCGATCACCAATCGTTGAACCTATGCCGATCTCGGCGTTGATGGCACCCGTTACAGCCTTAGTAAACGGAAAATACTGTTGAAACTGGTAAGTTCCCCGTATGTATCGAGCGTCACCACCGACCCCCCATTCACCGAAAGCACGCTGATAAATGCCTGAACTGGGAGCCAATGCACTGTCTCGGCGGTCACGCGCCCAACCCACTGTCAGCGGTACAGCAACGCTGCTGTAGCCAAACTGGGTCGCATAGTTCAGATAAGAATTTGGCAAACTGGTTCCTGGAACAATTTCAGTTCGCTCGACCCCCAAGCCGAAATAAATTGTGTCGGATTCGGTAAATGGAACACCAAAACGGAAGCTCCCTCCTGAGGTGATGAGCTGGTAGTAGCTCTGATCCTGATAGGGGCTCGCGGTACGATGATAAACATCGAAAGTACGGGACACACCATCCACTGTGAAATACGGGTCCGTTGAACTGATAACAATCGTTCGGTTGATCTTGCTGGTGTTGACGTCTATGCCCAACGAACTGCCCGAACCAAAAGCATTTTCTTGCTTGAATCCAAAGGAAATGCCCAACCCGTCGCTACTGGAAAAATTCCCTCCAAGGCTCAGACTGCCAGTTGGTTTTTCCACAACCGAAACAACGATATCAACCTGATCAGTCGTACCGGGTACTTCACGGGTTTCAATACCAACCTCTTTGAAAAATCCAAGCCGGTCCACACGATCCCGCGAAATACGAATTTTGTTGGCGTCGTACCAAGCGGCTTCAAACTGCCTGAACTCCCTGCGTACGACTTCATCACGCGTCCGACTATTGCCCGCAACCTGGATTTGGCGAACATAAGCGCGCCGTGAGGGATCGGCTTGTAGCAGTATTGAAACGCGATTGTTGGTGCGGTCGATCTCTGGACGGGCCTCTACCCGGGCAAAGGCAAATCCGAAGTTACCAAAATAATCGGAAAAAGCCTTGCTCGTCACCGCAACCTGATCGGCGTTGTAAGGCTCGCCCGCCCTGATCGTGACCAACGATTTGAACTCCTCATCCTTACCCAGGTAATTTCCCTCCAACTTGACGTTTGAAACAACAAACCGCTCACCCTCCTTGATGTTTATCGTGATCGCGATGTCCTTTCGATTGGGTGAAATTGCAACCTGGGTGGATTCGACCTGAAATTCGAGGTAACCACGCGTGAGGTAATAAGATCGCAACGTTTCAATATCAGCATTGAGCTTGGCACGGGAATATCTGTCTGATTTTGTATACCAAGTCATCCAACCGCCTGTGTCCAAATCAAACAAATTTCTCAGTGCGGCCTCTGAAAACGCTTTGTTCCCAACAATACGAATTTCATTGATTTTGGCCGGCTCACCCTCGGTCACCGCGAACACCAAATTTACTCTGTTGCGCTCAATTGGCACCACGGTGGTCACAACCTCGGAGCCATAGAGGCTACGGTTAATGTATTGCCGCTTTAGCTCCTGCTCGGCACGGTCCACCAAGGCACGGTCAAACGGTCGCCCATCTGCCAATCCAACTTCGCGCAATGCCTTTTTGAGTGCTTCTTTATCGAATTCTTTCGTACCGCTGAAATCAACATCAGCAACGGTCGGGCGTTCTTCGACAATTACCACAACGACATCTCCGGCAACCTCAATTCGAACGTCTTTAAACAGGCCCAACGCAAAAAGTGCCCGAATAGACGAAGCAGCTTTTTCATCGGTGTAACTGTCCCCCACTCGAACTGGAATCGAGGCAAATACAGTACCCGCTTCAACGCGCTGTAGGCCCTCGAGGCGGATGTCTCGCACCGTAAACGGATCAACCGCCCAGCACAGTGGATGCCAAGCCAATTGACAAACGAGCATGGCCGCTCGGAAAAAAAGATGCTTCGAATTCATGTTGGAAAAAGTATAGGCGTTGGCCGCTATCATCGAAATACGCATCTAGCCCAAGATACGCGAAAGGTCGTTGAATACCGCAATGGACATCATGACCATCAGCAATGCAACGCCACCCCGTTGCATGCGTTCCATCCAAGCTTCAGAAACTGGCTTGCCTGTGGCGGCCTCCCAAAGATAATACATCAGGTGCCCGCCATCCAGCACTGGCAACGGAAGCAGGTTCAAGATACCCAGACTGATGCTGATCAAGGCCAAAAAGGTCAGGTACGGCGTTAAACCCAAATTGGCGGACTTACCTGCATAGTCCGCAATTGTCAGGGGGCCACTCAAGTTTTTTATAGAGGCTTCACCGATCACCATTTTGCCCATCATCTTGAGCGTCAAGACCGATACTTCCCATGTCTTCGCCATGCCACCCCAGATCCCAGCCCACAGCCCATAACTCACTGTGACCATTTCAGGTCTGGCACCGACGAACGCATCTATACGGCCGATCAGTTGGTCGCCGTCCAGGACTGGTCGCGCCTCAACCGCGACGTCGCGCAGAATTCCCCCTCGATCAATTTGCCAAATTTGCGTTTTTGTCTGCTTATTCTGGAGTGAATTGCGTATAACCGTACGCAACTGTTGGCCATCTATGACTGTAGTGCCGTCAATTTTGACAACGCGGTCTCCCAAGGTCAGTCCGGCTTTGTCAGCCGCTCCACCAAGCATAACCTCACCGATCACAGGTGCGGTGAATGGACCCAACAAACCAATTATTTGCCCAAGCCGGGCGTCAGCCTCACGAACCTGAATCTGGCTTAAGGGAAGCATAATTTCCCGGATGCGCCGCCCGCCCTGATCAGCAATTTCCATGCGGACATCGTTGCCCTCCAAAGCAGCCCGGGTCAGCAGCCAGCGCAGGTCTTCAAACGATTTCAAATCCTCCAGAACGTCAGAATTCAACGCCGCACGCTTGACCTCTTCTCCCCCTATCAAACCGGCTTGCGCCGCCAGCGAACCAGGTACTGGGCTTGCCAACCAAGCCTTGGCCTGCTCAACACCGGTCCAGTTGATAAAGGAATAGATCAAAATAGCGAGCAACAAGTTGGCCGCCGGCCCGGCTGCGACGATCATCGCCCTGGAACGAAGTGGCTGGGTGTTGAATGCAAGATGACGCTCATGCGCCGCAACCGGTGCCTCACGCTCGTCAAGCATCTTGACAAATCCGCCCAACGGAAACAACCCAATAACAAACTCTGTTTCTGACCCTTTTGGGCTCCAGCGAAAGATGGCTTTGCCAAACCCAACAGAAAACCGCAGCACCTTGACACCACAAGCAACGGCCACCCGATAGTGACCATACTCATGTATCGCTATCAGAATACCCAAAGCGAATACAAAGGCCGGAATAGTCAACATATTCATCTACCTGAACGAATCATCGCCCAAAACCGTTCACCAGCGTGCTGGCAAAACCTCTGGTAATTTTGTCAATTTCCAACAAGTCGTCAATCGAATTTGGCGCAGACAAATGGAGTCGTGACAAGGTTTCCGTGTTGACCGCATGAATTTGATCAAATCTGATCCGCCGGTTCAAAAATGCGTCTACTGCGACTTCATTGGCCGCGTTTAAAATTGCCGGACGCCCCGCACCGTCCTCAAGGACATCCCAAGCCAAGCCAAGACCAGGAAACCTTGCATGATGGTCATTCATGTCCATTGTTTCAAAGGTCAATGCGCCCAGACCGGCAAAATTGAGGGGTTCCGTACCATTTTGAATGCGTTCGGGCCAAGACAAGCCATAGGCGATGGGCCCTTTCATGTCAGGTGTGCCCAGTTGCGCAACGACCGAGTTGTCAGTGTATTGAACCATCGAGTGAATCACACTTTGTGGGTGAATCAAAACCTCAATCTTGTCGGCTTTGACACCAAAAAGATAACTAGCCTCAATCACTTCGAGCGCCTTGTTCATCATTGTCGCGGAATCAACCGATATTTTTCGACCCATCACCCAGTTGGGGTGAGCACATGCCTGATCAGGCGTTACGTCACACAGCTTTTGCGGCTCTGTAAGCCGAAAAGGCCCGCCTGATGCGGTCAATATGATTTTGTCAATCCGGCGAGCCCACGACGATTGGTCATCGGGCAAGGACTGGAAAACCGCGGAATGCTCACTATCAATGGGCAGGAGTGTTGCATTGCCTGTTCGGACGGCGTCCATGAACACGTCACCACCGACGACCAACGCCTCCTTATTGGCCAGGAGCAACCGTTTACCAGCCCGCGCAGCAGCCATGCATCCCGCCAATCCTGCCGCTCCAACGATGGCAGCCATCACAATATCGACATCTTCCCGCGACGCCATCTCTGCAATCGAATTTGCACCATAAAGGACCGTTGTGCAGAGTCCTGCAGATTGGCATTTGTGCTTCAGATCCTCAGCACTTTCCCGGTCAGCCATAACCGCAAACATCGGCTTAAAGCGAATACATTGCTCCAGCATCAAATCCACGCGGGTAGATGCTGTTAAAGCAATGACATGGAACCGATCAGCATGCCGGGAAACAACCTCCAATGTATTGACGCCAATGGACCCCGTTGAGCCCAGCACGACAACACCTTGACTTTTGAAATTGTTTGCGGCACTCATATCGAACAAAGCCACATTGAAATGGGAAACACAGGCAACAAAGCGTCTACACGATCAAGTACGCCGCCATGACCCGGCAACAGGCCAGAGCTGTCTTTTGCCCCAGCACTGCGTTTGATAAGGGATTCGACCAAATCACCTACAACGCTCATGGCAACCAGGAGCAGAACCAGAATGACCAGTGCAGTCCAGCCTTTTTCAGACAGCATGGAAAAGATGCTGAGGCTGGCCATGGCATAGTGGGAATCAACCCATATCCAAGCTTGCGAAAGCATAGCCACGCCAAATACGCCACCCCAAACGCCCTCCCAGCTTTTACCGGGACTAATGGAAGGGGCCAGCTTGGATTTCGTAAATTTCCCGCCCCAGGTCTTTCCGGCGAAATACGCAAAAATATCAGCAACCCAGACCAGCAAGAAAATCGACAACAAAAAATTGATGCCGATCAACCTGGCTTGCGCCACCGCCAGCCAAGTGGCAAGCAGCAGCACCGGACCGATCCCCAACCGGACCGCATCCGGCATCGCGCGCCACAGAGATGCTCCGCCGCGCAACAAGAAGGCACCTCCGATCACCCACAATGCACTCATGCCCAGCCAAAACCCGTTCAGCGACTGACGGTTGTCAAGCACACCTTCAAACCAGGCGATGGTGCACAAACCCAAGCATAAAACGCCCAATCCGATGGCCCCCATTTGGGATGCGCCGTTCAATTTACCCCATTCCCAACCGGCTGCAGAAATCAGGATCAACACCACGAAATTGAAATACCCGGCCTGCGGATGAAACAATGCGGGTAGCAATATTGCCAACAGCACAATAGCCGTCAAAACGCGTTGCCCAAGCATAGGTACTTGACTAGGTAATTGAGCTAGCAGACACAAGCAATTTAGGCTGCTCATTGACTTGCTGCGAGGTCCGGCCATACCGGCGTTCGCGCTGACTAAATGCCAACAACGCCTTGTCCAGAGACTGTTCATCAAACTCTGGCCACAACACATCAGTGAAATAGAACTCTGAATAGGCAGCCTGCCAAAGGACAAAGTTGCTAATCCGCAATTCATCACCTGTACGAATGAGCAAATCAGGGTCTGACACGTGAGCCAATGCTAAATGCTGAGACAAATTTGATTCATTGATGGGCAAACCGTTAGCAGCTAAATAGCTTGCGGCCTGGGCGATATCCCAACGCCCACCATAATTGAAACAAACGTTAAGCACCATCCGGATGTTTTCAGCCGTCTCGCGCTCGGCCTCACCCATACCTAGCTTTACTTTTTCAGAAAGCCGACTTTTGTCGCCCACAAAATAAAGGCGCACACCATCGCGCTTCAACTGTGGAACTTCCCGTGAGATGGCCAACGCCATTAAATCCATAAGGCCTGACACTTCTTCGTGAGGGCGATTCCAGTTTTCCGAGGAAAAAGCGAACACGGAAAGCACCTTGACACCTCTGGCCGCACAGGCTTGAACACAGCGCTTGAGGGATTCAACACCTTGGCGATGTCCGGCGATCCTCGGTAAAAAACGGTTGGCAGCCCATCGGCCATTTCCGTCCATGACGACCGCAATGTGATGCGGCGTTTTATCTGCCATGTGAACAACCAACAGCAGCCTGAATGATGTATCGACCAACGAGCCGAGCGTTGTTTGCCTGAAGGACAGAAATCAGACTCAATGGACAAAATGACAGAAGCATGAGCAATTACCAGCCTAAACAGCCATCAATTCCTGCTCTTTGGCAACCATCAATTGTTCGATGGAGGCAATATGCCTATCCGTCAGTTTTTGAATGTCACCCTCAGAACGCTTCACGTCATCTTCAGAGACGAGCTTGTCCTTCAGCAACTTTTTTACCGATTCATTGGCGTCCCGACGCAGATTTCTGACGGCAATTCGGGCATTTTCAGCTTCACCACGCACGACCTTCGTGAGTTCTTTGCGCCGCTCTTCCGTCATAAATGGCATGGGCACGCGGATCAGATCGCCCATGGAAGCAGGATTCAGCCCCAAATCACTTTCACGAATGGCCTTTTCAATTTTTGCACCCATGCCCTTTTCCCAAGGCTGGATGCTGATCGTTCGCGCGTCAAGTAGTGACACGTTGGCAACCTGATTGATCGGCAACATAGCACCGTAATAGTCCACCAGCAAGGAATCAAGCAGGGCCGGATTGGCCCGACCGGTTCGGATTTTGGTCAGATTATTTTTAAACGCAGCAATGGATTGATCCATCTTTGCTTCGACGGATTGGCGAACTTCTTCATTAGTCATCTCACAACTCCGAATGTCACATCGCGTTCAGGCATACACAAGAGTGCCTTCATCTTCACCCATTACAACCCGCTTCAACGCACCATGCTTGAAGATCGAAAAAACCTTGATCGGCAATTTTTGATCACGGCAAAGTGCAAAAGCCGCAGCATCCATGATGCCCAGATTTTGGGAGATGGCTTCATCAAAGGTCAATTGGGTATAACGCGTGGCATCTGCGTTCTTCTTTGGATCCGAAGAGTAAACGCCATCGACTTTGGTCGCCTTGAGCACAATTTGTGCACCAATTTCAGCGCCTCGGAGTGCTGCTGCAGTATCCGTTGTGAAAAACGGGTTGCCGGTGCCAGCCGCAAAAATAACCACTTTGCCCTCTTCGAGATATTGAAGGGCCTTGGGCCGAACATAGGGCTCGACAACCTGCTCAATGGCGATGGCAGACATGACCCGGGCGGTCAAACCCGCTTTGTTCATGGTGTCACCCAACGCCAAGGCGTTCATCACAGTGGCGAGCATGCCCATGTAGTCGGCCGTCGCACGATCCATCCCGACTGAGCCGCCAGCGACGCCGCGAAATATGTTTCCGCCACCGATCACGACGGCGACTTCGACACCCAAACGCGTCACCTCCGCAATCTCGTCAACCATCCGGACAATCGTGTCTCGATTGATGCCAAACTGGTCGTCACCCATCAACGCCTCGCCAGAAAGCTTGAGCAAAATCCGCTTGTAGGCTGGACGAGGTGTGACCATATGATTGCTCCGATCTGAAAATCTAACCGTTTGGATATCAGGAATTTTTCTGCGCTGCAGCAACCTGAGCAGCAACTTCCGCAGCAAAATCGTCTACCTTTTTCTCAATGCCCTCACCCACGACGTAAAGCGAAAATGCCTTGACAGTGGTTGAAGCCGCCTTGAGCATTTGCTCTACCGTCAATTTATCATTTTTTACAAACGACTGGTTGAACAACGAGACTTCTTTCAGGTATTTTTGGACCCCGCCCTCGACACGCTTGGTGACGATTTCCGCTGATTGGACTGGCTTGCCTTCCGAAGTTGCCTTGGCAGCATCTTCAGCTGCCTTGGCCACAGCAACGGAACGCTCACGTGCTACCAACTCCGCAGGCACGTCGGCGCTGGACAATGCAACCGGCTTCATGGCCGCAGCGTGCATGGCCACATCCTTGGCCGCGTTGACATCGCCTTCGAACTCGACAACAACGCCAATTCGCGTGCCGTGCAGATAGGTCGCCAGCTTGGCGCCTGAGGCAAAACGCTTGAAGCGACGGAAGCTCATGTTCTCGCCGATCTTGCCGATCAAGCCTTTGCGCACGTCTTCGAGGGTAGGTCCAAACCCATCCTGAGAATAAGTCAAACCACCCAATTGCGCGACATCGGCTGGGTTGTGCTGAGCAACCAATTGAGCGCCTGCGTTCGCCAAAGCCAAAAAGCTGTCATTTTTGGTCACGAAGTCGGTTTCGCAGTTCACTTCGAGCATGGCTCCGACATCACCTTCAACGCAGATGGTGACAACACCCTCGGCAGTGACACGGCTAGCAGCTTTGCCAGCTTTGCTGCCGAGTTTGACCCGCAGGATTTCCTCTGCTTTTTCCATGTTGCCATCTGCTTCGGTCAATGCACGTTTGCATTCCATCATGGGGGAATCGGTCTTTGCGCGCAGTTCGGCTACCAGACTTGCTGTAATTACGGCCATAAATTTCTCCTAGATCCTAAAACTTGAATTGATCAAACGACTTGTGGGACTAAAAAAAAGGGGCCACAAGCCCCTTTTTTGGTGTCTTACACCAACCAGGCGACCTTGCTCAGGCGGCGGCTTCACTCACCTCGACAAATTCGTCGGCGCCTTCGTCGGCCACGGCCTTGACGACATCATCCACCGCATTGGCACGACCCTCCAAGATCGCATCGGCAATGCCCCGCGCATACAACGTGACTGCTTTGGACGAGTCATCGTTACCGGGGATCACGTAATCAATACCCTCTGGCGAGTGATTGGAATCAACCACGCCGATCAGCGGGATGCCCAGCTTTTTAGCTTCAAGCACAGCAATCTTGTGGTAGCCGACATCAATCACGAAGATCGCATCTGGCAATGCATTCATATCCTGAATGCCACCAATGTCTTTTTCAAGCTTTTCGATTTCGCGCATGAACATCAATTGCTCTTTTTTGCTCAGCGCATCCAGACCGGCTTCTTGCTGCACTTTCATTTCCTTCAGACGCTTGATCGAGGTCTTCACGGTCTTGAAGTTGGTCAGCATGCCGCCCAGCCAGCGCTGGTCGACGAACGGTACACCGGCACGGCGCGCCTCAGTGGCGACAATTTCCCGCGCTTGACGTTTGGTGCCGACCATCAGCACCGTACCGCGACGTGCGGTCAGTTGCTTGGCGAACTTGGCCGCGTCCTGGAACATCGGCAGCGATTTTTCCAGGTTGATGATGTGAATTTTGTTGCGATGACCAAAAATGAACGGTGCCATTTTTGGGTTCCAGAAACGGGTTTGGTGGCCAAAATGGACACCGGCTTCCAGCATTTCGCGCATGGTTACTGACATGGTTTTTACTCCAAAGGTTGAGTCTAAAATTCAGCCCGCTATCGGATGCTTCAGACCTGATCGCCGCCATTCAAACAAAACGAATATATTCAAGAAAATATTCGCCATGCCAACAACATTCGATCCAGTGAAGCAACACAACACCTTGATGGGGCTGGTTTGCGATTTGTTTGCCAAAGGCAGCTGATCAAAATGTTTGATGTGACCGCCTGGCGAAACCAGTAGATTCTACCACTTTCGACTAACTGCTCTGTCTGCGCTGTCGACCGCTTGGGCATGCGCGGCACTCAAATTGAGTTTCAATACGCCATTTCACCCCCAGAACCTCAAAAACCATGAACCCCATCGAAAATCCTGCCCCCGTGGGTGACCTGCACGACGCGCGCCAACGCATTCGGATGGGCAATTCGACGCCCGTTGCCGAAATCGAAGCGTCGATACGCGCTGCCCAATCGCCTGTGTCTGATCATGTCTACCTCAAAACCATGTTTGACGAAGCGCGGATTGCCGCCAGACAAGCAGGCATAGAAAAAAAACCGCTGGCTGGATTGGCCATTTCAGTCAAAGACCTGTTTGACGTGCAAGGCCAGGTTACAACGGCCGGCTCCACCGCGTTGGCTCACGCTGCCCCTGCGCTGCACGATGCGCCTGCCGTCAGCCGCCTGAAGGCCGCCGGTGGTGTGCTTTTGGGGCGCACCAATATGGTTGAATTTGCATTTTCTGGCGTAGGCATCAACCCACACTTTGGTACCCCGCACAATGTTGCCGCATCGACCTTTCCGCAGGCACCCAGGGTACCGGGCGGCTCTTCATCGGGTGCGGCCGTTGCGGTTGGCACCGGGAGTTGCTGGGTGGGATTGGGCTCCGACACGGCCGGTTCGATCCGCGTGCCTGCCGCGCTCAACGGCTTGGTTGGCTTCAAAAGCACTGCCAGGCTGGTGCCCACCGAAGGTGCTCTGCCGCTTTCTACGTCGCTGGACACGGTTTGCGCGATCACGCGAAGTGTGCGGGATGCCATGCTGGTGCACGAAATTTTGTCGGCCCGCCCCGTGGTGCGATCCAACGCGCCAGCTTCGGCCTACCGCCTGGCAGTTATCAAAACCCTGATGCAGGATGACCTGGACCCTACGGTTGGCAAGGCTTGGGAACGCAGCCTGGCCCGTTTGCGGCAACAAGGGGCGCGCCTGGAAGAAATTGAACTGCCAGAGTTGCTGGAGCTGCCTGCCATCAATACCACAGGCGGATTTTCACCGTCAGAAGCCTACGCCTGGCACTTTCCGCTGTTGGATAGGCATAGCGACGCATATGACCCACGGGTTTTAGCCCGAATTTTGCGCGGTGCCAAGATGTCGGCTCGGGAATACATCGAGCTATTGGCAGCCCGCAGAAATTGGATTGCCCGCGTCGAGAAAAAACTGGCAGGATTTGATGCGTTGCTTTCGCCAACAGTGCCCATCGTGGCCCCAACCATTGCCGAAACCGATGCAGGAACCGAACGTGACGAGCATTTTTTCAAGGTCAATACGCAATTACTGAGAAACACTGGCGTGGTCAACATGCTGGACGGCTGCGCCATCTCGATCCCTTGTCATCAAAAAGATGAACTTCCCGTGGGGCTGATGATTTGGTCAACCCAACTTAAAGACGATTTAGTGCTAAATATTGCTAAACTTTCAGAATATTTACTATAATATTTATATCTTGTTGTGCAATTAATGCTTGAACAATAGTTCTTTTTACTAAAAATAATAATTAAAACAATGAAATTAGCCGTTATCGGAGCCGGAATTATTGGCATCACCACTGCTTTTGAACTTGTCGCTGATGGTCATGAGGTCACCGTTCTGGAACGCCGTGGTGCGGCTGCGGAAGAATCGAGTTTTGCCAATGCCGGTGTCGTCGCACCGGGGTACGTAACACCTTGGGCCGCGCCCGGCATGCCGTGGAAGGTCTTCAAACACCTGATGAGTCGGCATGCACCGGTCAAACTCGGGCGCCACCTGGGTTGGCGCGAGTTGGCCTGGATGGCGCGCTGGTGGCTAGCCTGCACGCCTGCCAGCTACGCGGCCAACCGAAGCCACATGCAACAGCTTGCGCTCTACAGCAAGGAACGTTTGCAGCAGCTCAGGGCCAACTTGAATCTCGAATTTGACCGCAGCGACGGCTACATGGTGTTGCTGCGTAGCGTGGCCGACAGCCGACTGATTCAGCCCAGTTTGCAGGTGCTGCGCGATGCCGGCGTTGCCTTCGCCGAAATCGATGCCCAGGCAGCGCGAAAGATCGAGCCTGCATTGAACCCGGACACTGACTTTCATGGCGCGATCCATTTGGCACAGGATGAGGTCGGGAACTGCCGACAGTTCGCCCTGCTGCTGAAAGGAGAGTGCCAACGCCGGGGCGTCGTGTTTGAGTTCAATCAAACCGTGGCCAAGCTGGTGCCAGCGGTTGGGCACTGCATCGATGTTCATCTGACGAACGGGCTTGCACCGCGGCGGTTTGATGCCGTGGTGGTCTGCGCCGGTCTGGACTCGGCCACGCTGTTGAAACCCTTAGGCATTCATTTGCCGATGGCCGCGGTGTACGGTTATTCAGTCAGCGCCAATGTCAAGGAACACCTCAATGCACCCCGCAGTGCTGTGATGGATGAACGGTTTAAAGTAGCCATTTCACGTTTGGGCAATCGGGTCCGCGTGGCCGGTAGCGCCGAATTGGGTGGGCATCCAACCAGGATACGCCCAGAGTCCATCAAAACGCTGTACAAGGTTTTGCAAGACTGGTTTCCGGGGGCCGCTGTGCATTCCAGCGGCGTGCAGGTCTGGAAAGGCGCACGGCCCATGTTGCCCGACGGGCCTCCCGCCTTGGGCGCGAGTGGCCTGCCGGGTATTTGGCTGAACGTGGGCCACGGCTCCAGCGGCTGGGCGCTCAGTTGCGGCTCTGCCCGATTGCTGGCGGACTCCATCGCACAACTAGCACCGGCGTTGGATTTAGCCGCTTTTAGCGTCAAACGGTTTCAGTGATGCCGAAGCGTGTTTTACCCCCAACTGGGCCTGCAGCCCGCTGGCCATTGCATGGCATAGCCGCCACACGCCTGCTTGAAAACCGCTTGGCACAAACCGCCTCCGGTACCAGCCTGATGCAACGGGCCGGCCTGGCGGTGGCTCGTAGCGTGATGGCCTTGGCGCCGCATGCCTCAAGCGTCTGGGTCGCCTGTGGCAGCGGCAATAACGGAGGAGATGGGCTGGAAGCCGCTATTCACCTCAAGCGCTGGGGCAAAACACCCTGGGTCTCCTGGCTGGGTCATCCAGACCAATGCCCCGCTGATGCCTTGGCCGCGTTCAGACGCGCCACGGCAGAAGGCGTTGACATCCACACTGAGGCCCCACCAGAATTTGACTTTTGTGTCGACGCCTTGGTGGGCATCGGCCGAGCTGAGCG
The DNA here is from genome assembly GCA_031417575.1 of Rhodoferax sp. Taxonomy (GTDB): domain Bacteria; phylum Pseudomonadota; class Gammaproteobacteria; order Burkholderiales; family Burkholderiaceae_C; genus JANYCG01. Next base: position 21,961 of record JANOVW010000686.1, read on the forward strand.
CACGGCAGAACCGAGAATCGATCCAACGTCAGATGAGTCTGAACGGGCAAAAGCTAAGCCGCGCAAAGTGGGCAGCAAGTTGGCGCTGTGGATTGCCCACATCAACGCCAGCCAAAACCCTGTGTTGGCAGTCGACTTGCCCAGCGGCTTGAATGGCGATACCGGGCAGATTGACACCGCATGTATTCGAGCGCGTTACACCCTGAGCCTGCTGACCTTAAAGCCCGGTCAATTCACGGCCTCCGGACGCGATGTATGTGGTGATATCTGGCTCGATGACCTGTGTCCGACCGGCTTCGGAGCCCCGTTAGACAGTCACCGGTCTGCCGTTGCACCAACGGCCTGGCTTACCGGTGTGCCGGTGGCATCCCGCCGATTGCACGCGTCGCACAAAGGCAGTTATGGTGATGTCGCCATCGTGGGCGGAGCCGAAGGCATGGTCGGCGCGGCGCTGCTGGCCGGGCGCAGCGCCTTGCGCGCCGGTGCCGGGCGGGCCTACGTGGGGTTGTTGGCTGCCGACTCACTGGCGGCTGATCCGAATTGCCCAGAACTGATGATGCGTGGCGTGGAACAACTTGACTTCGGGTCATTCACGGTGGTGATGGGTTGTGGCGGAGGTGGTGGCGGCGGGCATTTTTCAACGCATATCGCCCGGGCACTCTCTCACGCGAAACGGCTGGTGTTGGATGCCGATGGGCTGAACGCCATTGCAGCAGATTCCCAATTGCAAACCTTATTGATGTCCCGAAGCAAGCGGGTGTTGGCCACCGTTCTGACGCCCCACCCGCTGGAAGCGGCGCGACTGCTGGGGCTGACCAGCCTGCAAATTCAAAACGATCGCCTTCGACATGCCCAAGACCTGGCCCAACGCTTTCAGTGCGTGGTGGTGCTCAAAGGGTCTGGCACTGTAGTGGCCGCGCCGGGCCTTTCACCTTGGATTAACCCAACGGGCAACGCAGGATTGGCAACGGCCGGTACTGGCGATGTACTGGCTGGCATGATGGGCACCGCTTTGGCCCAGCTTGCCGAAGCAGCATCACTGCAGGCGGTTCAGGCGACCTGCGCAGGCACCGTTTATTGGCACGGCCAGTTAGCAGATAGTTGGCCCACGGGCAGCCATTTGACGGCAAGTGACTTGATCGCCCAGCTTTAAAACGCGAATCCGGTGCTGCCCAGCCTTCCCGTGCGACCGGGATCTACCCGGCACCCACCCGGGACAATTGGGCTTCAACCGCGCCCAACGAATGGCATTTTGGTCGCCATCACCGTGTGGAACAACACGTTGGCCGAAAGTGGCAGGTTGGCCATGTACAAAACAGACTGACCCACGATATTCACATCCATAAGCGGCTCAATCGCAATTTCACCATTGGCCTGCATCACACCGCTGGCCATGCGCTGGGCCATTTCAGTGGCTGCGTTGCCAATGTCAATTTGGCCCACCGCGATGTTGTACTTGCGTCCGTCCAGCGAGGCCGTTTTGGTCAGACCGGCCACACCGTGTTTGGTCGAGGTGTAGGCGATCGAATTGGGGCGTGGCGCATGGGCTGAAATAGACCCGTTGTTGATGATTCGCCCACCTTGGGGGGTCTGGGTTTTCATGACCCGAAACGCCTCTTGAATGCAATAAAAAACACCGCTGAGGTTGATGTCAACCACGTTCTTCCACTGCGCCAAGGTCAAGTCCTCAAGCGGAATGCCGGGCGCATTCACACCCGCATTGTTGAAGACGACATCAAGGCGCCCAAACTTTTGAACCGTAGCGGCAAACAAGGCTTTAACCGATTCGGGGTCAGAAACGTCCGTCGGTACCGCCAAAGCACGGTCTGCTGCACCACTCTGCGCGATCACTTCGTGCAAGGGTTCGGCCCGACGCCCCGCCAATGCCACGGCATACCCATCTTTCAAGAAGGCCAGTGCTGCCGCTTTGCCAACGCCGGTGCCCGCGCCAGTCACGATGGCGATTTTGGTGGGGTTTGTCATTCGTTTTTCTCCAAGATTTGTTTGAATTGGCACCGACAGATGCACGGACGGGCTGCTTATCGCAGGTGCTGCGATCAATCACGACGACGGGGTTTGCCCGTCTGTGTTTTTTTGCGGCCCGCCGACTTTACCGCTTTTGAGCCGAACCCACCCGGCGAGGGTTTGGCCCCTTTCGCAGTGCGTGGTACGCGCACCTTCGGAGACTTGAAAGCCATGGCAGGGCCATCCGCCGGACGAGGCCGCTCAAATGATTTTGAGCGGTCTTTGAGGTCTTTGGCATCCTTCGGCGGCTTGGCGGAAAGCATTTCTCCTTCTCGCACCAACCGGAAATCAATCCGGCGACCATCCAGGTCAACCCGGCTCACTTGTACCTGCACCCGTGAACCAATGGCGTAACGAATGCCGGTGCGTTCACCGCGCAGTTCCTGGCGCTGCTCATCGAAGCGGAAGTATTCACCGCCCAGCTCGGTGATATGCACCAGGCCTTCAACATACATGGCATCCAACGTCACAAAAATACCAAAGCTGGTGGCTGAACTGACGACGCCACCAAACTCTTCGCCCAAATGTTCGCGCATGTATTTGCACTTGAGCCAGGCCTCCACATCGCGGCTGGCCTCATCGGCACGGCGTTCATTGGCGCTGCAGTGCAGCCCAGCGGCGGCCCAGGCCAACTGGTCGGCACTGGCTTTTTTGGGCTTCTGGTTTGGGTCAGACACCTTGGAGGCCAACCCCTTCTCGAGCCTGCGGGCCAGTTTGGCCTGGGCTTCACCCGGGGTGGGCAAACTGGGAAGCTGGTATTTGGATTTACCCAAAATGGCCTTGATGACCCGATGCACCAGCAAATCTGGGTAACGCCTTATCGGGCTGGTGAAATGGGTGTAGGCCTCAAACGCCAAGCCAAAATGACCGCTGTTTGCGGGCGTATAGATAGCCTGCTGCATGGAGCGCAACAGCATGGAGTGGATTTGCTGCGCATCGGGCCGGTCTTTGGTGGCGTTGGCAATGGCCTGGAATTCGCCCGGTGACGGATCGTCGCTAATGCTCAAACCCACGCCTGTGGCTTTGAGGTAGGCCTTGAGCGTTTCTTTCTTTTCAGGGGTGGGGCCTTCGTGCACCCGGTACAGCCCTGAGTGTTTGCTCTGCAAGATGAAGTCGGCGCTGCACACGTTGGCCGCCAACATGGCCTCTTCAATCAGCTTGTGGGCATCATTGCGGGTGCGTGGCACGATACGCTCGATTCGGCCGCTTTCGTCGCAGATGATCTGGGTTTCAACGGTTTCAAAATCAACCGCACCCCGCTTGTTACGCGAAACCAGCAAGGCCCGGTAGACATCGTGCAAATTGAGCAGGTTGTCGACCCGGTCTTTGCGTTTGGCGGCTTCAGGGCCTTTGGTATTGGCCAAAATCGCCGCCACTTCGGTGTAGGTGAACCGGGCGTGGCTGTACATGACAGCTGGATAAAACTGATAGGCCGTTACCTCGCCGCTTGCGGCCACAAACATGTCGCAAACCATGCACAGGCGTTCGACATCAGGGTTCAGCGAGCACAGACCATTGGAGAGCTTCTCCGGCAACATGGGAATCACCCGGCGCGGGAAATACACGCTCGTGGCGCGGTCATAGGCGTCTACATCTATCGCCGAGCCGGTTTGCACGTAGTGGCTGACATCCGCGATAGCCACCAACAAACGCCAGCCATTAACGGCTGATTTACCCCGGCCCTGCGTGGCTGGTTCGCAATACACGGCGTCATCAAAATCCCGCGCATCTTCACCGTCAATGGTCACCAGGGGCACATCGGTCAAGTCGACCCGGTTTTTTTTGTCAGCAGCCTGCACTTTGTCTGGCAACGTACGCGCCAGCGCAATGCAGGCATCCGAAAATTCGTGCGGCACGCTGTATTTGCGCACCGCGATTTCGATCTCCATGCCGGGGTCGTCAATTTCCCCCAACACCTCTTTGACGCGGCCGACCGGCTGGCCAAAAAGCGCGGGGGGCTCCACCAGTTCCACCACCACCACTTGACCAGGCTTGGCCGTGCCCGTGGCGCTTTTGGGAATCAGTACATCCTGCCCATAGCGCTTGTCTTCGGGGGCCACCAGCCAAATGCCGCTTTCGTGCAGCAAGCGCCCGATGATGGGCTGGGGCGGCCGCTCGACGATTTCGACAACACGGCCCTCGGGGCGGCCTTTGCGGTCGTTGCGCACAATGCGTGCCTTGACCCGGTCTTTGTGTAATACAGCCCGCATTTCATTGGGCGGCAGATAAATGTCCGGCCCGCCGTCGTCGCGACTGACAAAGCCATGACCATCACGATGCCCTTGCACCGTTCCTTCAATTTCGTCCAGCAAGCCGCTGATTTGGCTCATATTTTTGATATACTTTCTCTCTTTCCTGAGATGCCCAGGTGGCGGAATTGGTAGACGCACTAGTTTCAGGTACTAGCGAGTAACTTCGTGGGGGTTCGAGTCCCTTCCTGGGCACCAAAACCACCTTCACAAATCCAATTTTCGGGCGCATTGCCTCGTTGAAAAACCTCGCAGTACTCAAGTATTGCTGAGTTTTTCGCCTCACGCTGCATCCCTACAATTGAATTTGTGCAGGTGGTTTGATGTTAACGAAACAGCAGCTTGAAATTACTTTCATGCTGCTTTTTTTTGCCTGATTTTGGATCGAACGACTCGGCCCATCACAAGGCAAATAGCGCCGCGCAAAAAGCTTCTGTAAGCCCTCCGAGTCGGCAGGTCGATCACGCAACGTTTCGGCTCGTTGATTCAGGGTCAAAACGGCTGGGCAATCAGGTCATGGCCCTGGGTGCCGACAATTTGCGCCTTGGTGAACTCGCCCACCTTCAGTTGCTTGCTGATTTTCAGCGGCGGCAGCAGCTTAACGGTGCCGTCGATCTCAGGCGCATCAGCATAGGTTCGGCCCACGCCGCCCTTTTTGCCCAAGCCGGGTGCCGAATCAACCAAAACCTGCATCGTTGCCCCGATCCGCTTTTGCAATTTGGCAACCGATACGGCCTCGGCCACTGCCATGAAACGCGCACGGCGCTCCTCACGCACCGCTTGCGGCAACATGCCCCCAATGTCATTGGCCACAGCACCCGATACAGGGCTGTAGGCAAAACAACCGGCGCGATCGATTTGCGCCTCTTGCATGAAATCCAACAAATGCTGGAACTCGGTTTCGGTTTCGCCCGGAAAACCGGCAATAAACGTGCTGCGGATCACAATTTGAGGGCAAACCTCACGCCACTTCAAAATGCGCTCCAGGTTTTTTTCACCACTGGCGGGGCGTTTCATGCGTTTCAGCACATCCGGGTGGCTGTGCTGCAAAGGCACATCCAGATAAGGCAATACCAAGCCAGTCGCCATGATGGGCAATACATCATCGACACTGGGGTACGGGTAAACATAATGCAACCGTACCCAGGCACCATAAGGCGCTGCGAGCTCCCCCAAAGTCTGCACCAGATCGAGCATGCGGGTTTTGACTGGCTTGCCATCCCAAAATCCGGTTCGGTACTTCACGTCCACGCCGTAGGCCGAGGTGTCCTGGCTGATCACCAACAGCTCTTTGACGCCCCCTTCAAAAAGGGCGCGCGCTTCATTCAGCACGTCGCCAATCGGGCGAGAAACCAAATCGCCGCGCATTGACGGGATGATGCAAAACGTGCAGCGATGGTTGCAGCCTTCGCTGATTTTCAGGTAAGCGTAGTGGCGCGGCGTGAGCTTGACGCCTGCCACGCCAAACGAATTGTTGGAGGCAGAGTAGTTCGCCGGGCCGGGAACCAGATCAACAAATGGATCATGCGGCTTGGGCAAGTTCAGATGAACTGCATCCATCACCTCTTGTGTGGCGTGCGGGCCGGTAACAGCCAACACGCTGGGATGCATTTGCCTGACCAGGTTGGCACCACCCTCGCCCCCTGGGCCTGACACGGTTTTAGCACCCAGACAGCCGGTGACGATGACACGGCCGTTGACGGCCAAGGCCTCACCAATCGTGTCCAGACTTTCTTTGACTGCATCGTCAATGAAGCCACAGGTGTTCACAATCACCAAATCAGCACCTTCAAAGGTCTTCGAGGTCTGGTAACCCTCGGCACTAAGCTGCGTAAGAATCAGCTCAGAATCGGTCAACGCTTTGGGACAGCCCAGGCTGACAAAACCGACTTTGGGAATTTTGGCGGGACCCGCTTGGACAGGCTGAAGCACGGATTGGGGAACGGCAGGAGAAATCACTTGGCTCATGGGGCTATTGTCCCCTTTAAAGTTTGGTTTCGTGTGCGCACAACGAAACTGCGCACTACACATACCCAGCGGCTCAGGTCACGACTAGATCGACCTGTCACCGCTTGATGCCGAATGTCTGCATCATTTGGTCGGTCTGTTTCTGCATTTGCTCTTGCATTTGGGCAAATACTTCTTTGGCCTGATCCATGTTCTTGCCCATCAAACCCTGCACCAGGGGCGACTGCAAACCCACGTACTGGGCCCATGCTTCGGGGGTTAAATGCGCGGCCTGCTCCCCCATGCGCGCCTGCATGTCGGTGAGGGTCTGCATCGATTTCTCCAAATAACCGCCCATAAAACCTTGCATGGCGTGACCATAAAAACGGATGATGTTTCCCAGTACCTCAGTGGTGAACATGGGTGAGCCGTTGGACTCTTCTTCCAGGATGATTTGCAGCAAGATATTGCGTGTCAGGTCTTCGCTGGTTTTGGCATCCAGCACCGCAAATGCTTCACGGTCCATCACCATTTTTTTGATTTCTGCCAAAGTGATGTAAGTCGAGGTCAGTGTGTCGTACAGCCGACGGTTAGGGTACTTCTTGATGACACGTTGCACGGGCCGGTCTTCTTTTGTTTTTTTGTTTTGCATGATCACAGAACCCTTTTTGAAGGAGCAACAAGAGTGCACGGGTGAAGCCACCCAAACCTAAACTGGTTTATTGCACCGCAGCACATTCTATGGACGGCAAATTGCGGATTCACAGAAGGTTTACCCTCATGCGGAACCGCTGCGCAAGAACGCTTGAGCTTTTGACAGCTAAGCTTTTTGCTTCGTTTCGTGGCTAATTAACTTGCGGAGAGGGAATACTTTAAGAAAAAAGCACAATTGTTCTAATTTTATTTCCACCACTAGATATCTAAAATATAGCAAATATGACTATAAATAATCAATTATTTGCACAAAAATCAAAAACAACTGTATTTGTAAAACAAAACTATTCTGAAGGGGAATCTGTGGAAGAAGAACTCAACCGCAGTGGGTACAGAAAAATTGGTAGGCGCGAATGGACTCGAACCATCGACCCCCACCATGTCAAGGTGGTGCTCTAACCAGCTGAGCTACGCGCCTAAAAGTCTGCCCGAGAAGCCATTAGTATAACAGCCATCCGCGATAATTCCGGGCTGCTTCACCGCATTCTTTCATTTCGCTTTTTCATTTCACTTCCCAACAATCTTCAGGAGTTTTTTCATGGACATCGCAGGCAAAGTTTTCATCGTTACGGGCGGCGCATCGGGTTTGGGCGAAGGCACGGCGCGTTTGCTGGCCGCCAAGGGTGCCAAGATCGTCATCGCAGACATGCAGGCGGAAAAAGGGGAAGCGGTAGCCCGGGAGATTGGTGGCTCGTTCGTCCAATGTGACGTGACCAGCGAAGCCGATGGGCAAGCGGTTGTCGCCAAGGCGGTGGCCACGGGCAAGCTGATGGGGTTGGTCAATTGCGCGGGCATTGCAACTGCTGAAAAAACAGTTGGCAAAAACGGCGCCCACAACTTTGAAGGCTTCAAGCGCACCGTCACGATCAATTTGATTGGCAGCTTCAACATGATTCGCCTGGCGGCAGACGCCATGTGCAAAAACGAACCCGAGGCAACAGGTGAGCGCGGCGTGATGATTTCCACGGCGTCGGTGGCAGCATATGACGGCCAAATTGGCCAGGCCGCCTACAGCGCATCCAAAGGCGGCGTGGTTGGCATGACGCTGCCCATTGCGCGCGACTTGGCCAAAAACGGCATTCGCAACATGACCATTGCGCCCGGAATTTTTGGTACACCCATGATGGCCTCCATGCCAAAAGAAGTGCAGGAATCTTTGGCGGCGGCTGTGCCGTTTCCATCGCGCTTGGGCACGCCACTCGACTACGCCAAACTGGCGGTTCACATCGTCGAAAACGACATGCTGAACGGCGAAGTGATCCGGCTTGACGGCGCGATTCGTTTGGCACCCCGCTAACGCCTGTCGGCCACTTCAATGCCCTTCGTCAAGTCGTCAACCAAGCGCCAAGCGTTTGTCTTGGCATTGGCGCTGGGTTGTGCATTGTTGGTGGCCTGCGCAAGTGGCCCGGCGTTCACCTATCACCTGCCAGACCGGCCTGAGGGCGCTGGCGGCGCATCGGAAAAACCAGGCTGGGCCACCACACGGTTTGCCGTTGCCGCTGCCAATCCATTGGCAACCGATGCCGGTTACCAGGTTCTTAAGGCGGGTGGCTCTGCAATTGATGCCGCCATTGCAGTCCAGATGGTGTTAACACTGGTTGAACCACAAAGCAGCGGCATTGGCGGTGGCAGTTTTGTGATGCATTTTGATGGGCAGCGGGTACAGGCTTTTGACGGACGGGAAACAGCACCTGCAGCGGCCCATGAAAGTCTTTTTCTGGCCAGCGATGGCAAGCCGCTTGCCATGGCCGATGCCGTGGTAGGTGGCCGCTCGGTGGGCACGCCCGGTACGGTGGCGGTTTTGGAGATGGCGCATCGACAACACGGCAAACTGCCATGGGCCCGATTGATCGAGCCGGCGATTCAATTGGCCCAACAAGGCTTCAAGGTCAGTCCGCGTTTGAATGAACTGTTGTTGGCTGAAACGCATCTCAAGAAGGATCCGGTTGCGGCCCGCTATTTCTACAACCCCGATGGTTCACCTCGCCGCGTCGGTTTTGTTTTGAAAAACCCGGCCCTGGCGCAGGCGCTTCAATCGATTGCCGATCGAGGTTCAGCAGCGTTGCGCACCGGCCCCATCGCTGAAGCAATCGTTCGAAAAGTTCAACAGCATCCAGGCAACCCTGGCACCCTTTCGATGGCCGATTTGGCCAACTACCAAGCTGTTGAGCGCGCACCGCTGTGTTTTGACTACCAGGCAGAGCAGCCAGGCCATCAAGGGCCTGGGCATTCCTACCGGTTATGCGGCTTCCCGCCGCCAAGCTCCGGTGCTATCGCTATCGGGCAAATACTGGGCCTCTTACGGCACACCCGGGCCGCACAGTTGCCCTTGCAGGATGGCCTGCCCTCTGCGCCTTGGTTGCATTTTTATACCGAAGCGGCCCGATTGGCTTTTGCAGACCGCAGCCAGTACCTGGCCGACCCGGCCTTTGTAGATGCCCCTGCTGGCAACTGGCTAAGCCTGCTGAACCCGAGCTACCTTGCACAGCGCGCCAAGCTCATCGGCCAGGCCGACGATGCCGCCAGCATGCGAACCGCCCGCCCAGGGGACCCAGCGCCGGCTGGCGCTTTGAAGACATCTTACGGACCGATGCCTGATCAGCCGGAATACGGTACTTCGCATGTCAGCATCGTGGATGGTTTTGGCAACGCACTGGCCATGACCAGCACGATTGAAGCCGGATTCGGCTCTCGCCAGATGGTAACTGCCGACCCATCGCTGGCCGGCGGATTTTTGCTGAACAACGAGCTCACTGATTTCAGCTTTTTGCCAGCAGATGCCACCGGAAAGCCGGTTGCCAACCGGGTGCAACCGGGCAAACGCCCGCGTTCCAGCATGTCCCCCACCTTGGTTTTTGACGCGGCTACCGGGCAATTCGTGATGAGTGTGGGCAGCCCGGGCGGCGCCATGATCATTCACTTCACCGCCAAAGTCCTTTACGGCGTGCTGAACTGGGGCTTGCTGCCGCAGCAAGCCATCAACCTGCCCAACTTTGGCACCCTGAACGGCCCGACAATTCTGGAAGCCAAACGTTTTACGCAGGCTACAGTTGACTCGCTGGAGGCACGGGACCACCAGCCCCAGCAGATTGACATGACCAGTGGTTTGCAGGCGATTACGGCTGGGCAGGTTCATGGCCAGCGGTTGTGGCTGGGTGGCGCCGACCCGCGCCGTGAAGGCATCGTGATGGGCGATTGAAACCAGCCTGGTTTCAGTTCAATATCAGCCTCATCCAACCTTACCAAACCATAAAAAAATCGCAACATGGCGATTCCGCAAAGTTTTATTCAGGAACTGCTGGCCCGTGCCGACGTCGTCGACATTGTGGGTCGCCACGTCCAACTCAAAAAAGGCGGCGCCAATTTCAGCGGCCTGTGCCCTTTTCACAGCGAAAAATCGCCCTCGTTCACCGTCAGCCCCACCAAACAGTTTTACCACTGCTTTGGCTGCGGCAAAAATGGCAACGCGATTGGTTTTTTGATGGATCACGCGGGCATGGATTTCATCGAAGCCGTGAAAGACCTGGCTCAACAGTACGGCATGCAAGTGCCTGAAGATGACCGCTCACCGCAAGACCGTGAACGTGCCGCCGAACAGCGGCAAAAACAATCCACCCTGAATGATGTGCTGGAGAAAGCCGCAGAAGCCTACCGAGAACAACTCAAACAATCGCCACGGGCGGTTGATTACTTCAAACAGCGGGGCGTAACAGGCGAAATTGCCAGACATTTCGGCCTGGGTTATTCACCGGCAGGTTGGCGCACCCTGGCGGGTGTGTTCCCACATTACGATGAACCGTTGCTGGTAGAGAGCGGCCTGGTGATCCTGAATCACGACGATGGTGAAGAAGAAAAACGCTACGACCGTTTTCGCGACCGGGTGATGTTCCCGATCCGCAACGTCAAAGGGGAATGCATCGGTTTCGGTGGCCGGGTGTTGGGCGACGAAAAACCCAAGTATTTGAACTCACCCGAAACGCCGGTGTTCAGCAAAGGCCGGGAGTTGTACGGGCTGTTTGAAGCGCGGCAGGCATTGCGCGAGGCAGGTTATGCGCTGGTTACCGAAGGCTATATGGACGTGGTGGCCTTGGCGCAGCTTGGGTTCCCCAATGCCGTGGCCACCCTGGGTACCGCCTGCACCGCCGAACATGTGCAAAAACTGTTTCGGTTCACCGATGCCGTGGTTTTCAGTTTTGATGGTGATGCCGCGGGCCGACGCGCGGCACGCAAGGCATTGGATGCCGCCCTGCCCTACGCCACCGATGTGCGCAACATCAAATTTCTCTTTTTGCCCACCGAGCATGACCCCGACAGCTTCATCCGGCAACACGGCAAAGAGGCCTTCTCGCGTTATGTGAGCGAAGCGGTTCCGTTAAGCCGCTTTGTGATCGACACGGCGCGTGAAAGTTGCGACCTGAACACAGCCGAAGGCCGCTCACTCTTGGCCAGCAATGCCAAACCCTTGTGGAGCAGCCTGCCCGACGGTGCCTTGAAGCGGCAGTTGCTGGGCACGATTGCCGACCTGGTGCAGTTGGGTGGCCGTGAATTGGCCGATCTGTGGCAGGGGCATTCTGCGCAAGGCGGCGCTGGTTACCGCGCTACAGGGTTTCAAAAAACCGGTTTTTCAGCCGATGGCAGCAAGCGGTTTGCCGGCAAATTCAACGGCAAGTTCGGTGGACCGTCAGATCGGCAATCGCAAGCAGGCGGATTTAGCAGCCTGCGCACACGCCTGTTGCCGGTGAGCCGTGCCGATCATGTGCTGCGCATCCTGTTGGGGCAATTGGCCGCATGGGAATCACTTTCGACCGAAGAACATGCGATGTTGTGCGAGCAACCCGCTCCGCATGGCCCGCTGTTTGGTTGGCTCGAGGCACAGGTTCATGAACACGGTGCCATGCACTGGGGTGCGTTGCGCGAAGCCATACGCGGCCATGAGGGCGAAGCGTTGGCACTCAAGCTGATGGCCCAGGAAGACGGCCCCGCGCCTCTCGATGCGCAGGGCAACGACCACAGCCAAACCGAATTGCGGCAACTCTTGAACCGGATGTTGATCGAGCGCGTCAGCCTGTGGATGACCCAGGCGATTGAGGCCTCGAAAGCCGACCCAAGTGCCTTGGCGCGCTACCGCGAACTGCAACAACGCAAAGCTGAACTTGAAGTTGCGGCCCGGGAACTCTCAAAATCGAGCTAAAACCGCAATGTACGGCGAGCAAATTACGGTATAATCCAAAGTTGTTCTGACAAGAGCGACAGCAGCACCTCCGGACCCGCCTTCTGATGCCACCGCGCACGACTGGCCAGCCTTATTGATCACCAAAGGCTCACCGCAAGGATTGCATACCAAATGTTCGCCCTTATATCTTGTCGTGAATGATCTTGTTGTGAATGGTTTTCCACCGTTTTTAATTACTTTTGCACTGAATTCGCTTGATTGCGCTGAACGTTTGAATCCAAACGTTTCGCGCTGAGTTTTGGGCATTGAATTCGAGGCTTTGAATCGAACGTTCAAAGAGCGCTTGTTAAAAAATGGTGGTGGCCGGCTCCTTTGATTTGCCATCTGGTTCCTACCTGTGTTCTGCCCGTTTTCTCACTGTTTTTCTGAGGTTCTTTAATGCCGACCCAAAACACCAAAAAGCCCCTTGCCCCTGTTTCAAAAGCCGGCGCGGTAAAAGCACCCGCAAAGCCGGAGGTAAAAGGCGTCGCTAAAACACAAGTTTCAGCGCCCGCCAAAGCAACGAGCAAAACAACTGCCGTTGAAGTGGTCAAAGGCAAACCCGTAAAAGCGGTGGCCGCGCCAGTCAATGCCAAAGCAGAAAAGGCTGGCAAACCTTCGGGCAAACCAGATGCCAAGGCAGTGGTTAAACCAGTCGCTAAAACTGTTGAAAAATCGGTCGCCAAGCCCATCGCCAAACCAGCTGCGAAGGCTGCCGCCAAAAGCGCGGCAAAAGCCAAGGCCAAAGACCTTGACGACGCCGACATGGGCGACATTGAAGCCGACTTGGTTGGTGAGCCTGAGCCGGCCACCGCTGGCGAAAAGGTCAAGCCCCTTAGGATGAAGATCAGCAAGGCCAAAGAACGCGCCTTGATGAAAGAGTTCGGCCTGGACGAATTGGTACTCAGTGAAGAAGACATGGCCAAGCGGCGCCTGCGTCTGAAAACCCTGCTCACGCTGGGCAAAACCCGTGGTTACCTCACCCAAGGTGAAATCTCAGACCACCTGCCCGACAAACTGGTCGACGCAGAAACCATGGAAGTGGTGGTTTCCATGTTGAACGACATGGGCGTGGCCGTTTACGAGCAAACGCCCGACGCGGAAACCCTGTTTCAGAACAACGTAGCCCCCACCGCTGCGACGGTGGAAGAAGCCGAAGAAGAAGCCGAAGCCGCACTTTCAACAGTAGACAGTGAGTTCGGTCGCACCACCGACCCAGTGCGCATGTATATGCGTGAGATGGGCACGGTTGAGTTGCTCACGCGTGAGGGCGAAATCGAAATAGCCAAGCGCATTGAGGGCGGCCTGATGGCCATGATGGAAGCCATTTCCGCCAGCCCCGCCACCATTGCCGAAATTCTGCGTCTGGGCGAAGAAATCCGCGAAAACAAGGTGGTCATCACCACCATCATCGATGGCTTCACCAACCCCAATGAAGCCGACGACTACGTGGCCGAAGAAGATTTTGACGAGTTCGACGAAGCCGACGACGACGACGGCAACGGGGGCAGCAAGGCGTTGACCAAAAAGCTCGAAGAGATGAAGAAGGAAACGCTGGTGCGTTTTGATCGATTGCGCGAACTGTTCGAGAAAGTCCACAAGATTTACGACAAAGAAGGCTACGGCACGCCGCATTACGTTGCCGCACAGCGCGCCTTGTCTGATGAGCTGATGTCCATCCGCTTCACCGCCAAGGCGATTGAAAAGCTGTGCGACATGGTGCGAGCCCAGGTCGATGACGTGCGCAAGAAAGAGCGCGAGCTGCGCCGCATCATCGTCGACAAATGTGGCTACCCGCAAGACCACTTCATCGCCGAGTTCAGCGGCCGCGACAAAGCCGGCAACCGCATCCCCACCCACTTGATCGACCTCAAATGGATCGAAAAGCAGGCTGCCGCCAACAAGCCCTGGAGCGTGGTGATGGCCCGCAACATCCCGCCTGTGCAGGATTTGCAGCAAAAGCTGGCTGATTTGCAAGCCCGCGTGGTGGTGCCCTTGGATCACCTCAAAGACATCAACAAACGCATGAACGAGGGCGAATACTCGTCACGCGGTGCGAAGAAAGAAATGATCGAGGCCAACCTGCGCCTGGTGATTTCCATTGCCAAGAAATACACCAACCGCGGTTTGCAGTTTCTCGATTTGATCCAGGAAGGCAACATCGGCTTGATGAAGGCGGTCGACAAGTTCGAATACCGCCGGGGTTACAAATTCTCGACCTATGCCACCTGGTGGATTCGCCAGGCCATCACCCGCAGCATTGCAGACCAGGCGCGCACCATCCGTATCCCCGTGCACATGATCGAAACCATCAACAAGATGAACCGCATCAGCCGCCAGCACCTGCAGGAGTTTGGCTACGAGCCCGATGCCTCGGTACTGGCTGAGCGCATGGAAATCCCGGAAGACAAAATCCGCAAGATCATGAAGATCGCCAAAGAACCGATCTCGATGGAAACCCCCATCGGCGACGACGACGACAGCCATTTGGGCGATTTCATCGAAGACGGTGCCAACACAGCCCCGATGGAAGCGGCCATGCAAGCCGGCCTGCGCGATGTCGTCAAAGACATCCTCGATTCCCTCACCCCGCGCGAAGCCAAGGTGCTGCGCATGCGTTTCGGTATCGAAATGACCAGCGACCACACGCTGGAGGAAGTCGGCAAGCAATTCGACGTCACGCGAGAGCGCATCCGCCAGATTGAGGCCAAGGCTTTGCGTAAGCTGAAGCACCCATCGCGGTCGGACAAGCTGCGGTCGTTTACGGATACGCTGTAACTGGCGCTTCGTTATTAAAAAAGCCCGGCTGGTTCAGCCGGGCTTTTTTTATGCATGTTTTGATTTATTCAGGGCGCTGCGAAGACCGCCTGAACCCCCGCAACGCGTCCTGCGCTCAACGTGTTGCAGGCCCTTCGGGCGACCATCTGCAGTGCTCGGTTTCAGGGCCGCCGCGCAAACTCGCTTCGCTCAAACATGCGCGGCTCTGTCGGTCTGCTGCGCAGCCCCCAGACCCTGAAACCTCCGCGCTTCGAGGCTGCAACACATTCGCTTCAGCCGCGCTGCGGGGGTTCAGGCTAATTTGACTGAACACTACCTGTCTACAACAGACTGGACAATAGACTTTGGTGATTGGACTTTTAATTACCGACAAAACACAAGCCACTTTATTGCTTTTTCAATACTTAAATAGAAAAGATTGGCGACTTGGGAAGTCGGATTGCCACAAGCCCAGAGACCCTAAGGGATCTGCAAGAATTGCCCAGTAAAGGTATAGATTGGCGAGGCGGGCGCCTTACCATCGGCGGTTCAACTTTGCCGGGTTCTCGC
>JANOVW010000687.1:0-4475 GCA_031417575.1 Rhodoferax sp.
GGCCCAGCCTGGTCAATCGCCTCGGCCAGTGTGTCGTAAACGGTTTCCAGCTGGGGGATGGTCAGGGCAGGCATGGCAGGGTTACGGGATGACAGGCCGGCTTTTTGCGCCGATCAATCGTCATGCTTTTTCTTGCCGTGGCCCTTGCCTTTGCCTTTTTTGTCATCGTGGTCATGGTACTCGTTTTTCACGAAATACACCGGCTGGTTACAGGCGTTGTACTTGTGGCAGTGTTTGCTCCACTTGCGGGCGTGCCCGGGTGGCACGTGCATGTAAATCGGCTGCTGCACCACCGTCACGGGTTGTTTGACGATGACCACGGGCTGTGGGTAATAAACGGGTGGCGGCGGGCGGCTGCCGATTTCCAGGCGGCCATAAACGCCCGGCTGGATGACGCCGCCAATGCTGACGCTCACGTCGGTCTGCGCGTGAGCGGTGAATGCCGCAAACGCAAAACCCAAGGCTGCGATGCGCAGTGTTGATTTCATGGAGAGCTCCTCATGATGCCAAATAGGCAGGTTGTCCAGTTATAACGTTCGTTGAATCCCTTTGGCTGACAGCAGCCATCCATGTTATGGGCCACTCAGGGGTTATTTTGTTACAAAATGCCGCGGGCTGTTGTGCCGGGAGGCCGCCTAGTGCCTGCCACCCTCTGCGCATGCCAATGCGGCCCGCAGGCGCTCGGCACCGGTTGCCGCGCTCAGCCTGAGCCAGCGTGCGCAGATATGGTGGTCGGGGCGCACCAGATAGACCGCTTGGCCGTGATGGCCTGCGTAGCGGGCAACCGCGTCGGGGTGGTTGACGCTCAGCAGCCTTGGCCCGCCACCGTCGGCGCGCAGTTGATCGAGCAGTGCGGGGATGTCGGCACCCAACACCTGGGCGGCATCCCCGATGGCCAGCAACACAAACCCTGCCGCCGTGCCGTACGCCATCTGATCGAGCAGAAAACCATCGTCACCCAAGGCCACGTTGACCAGCGGCTCCCCTACGGCAATGCCGGTTTCAGACATCATCAGATTGTCATCTGCCGCCGCGTCGTCGCGGGCGACATTCAACGATGAGTCGGTGTATGCATGCGCGCGCGACGTGCGCAAGTGGTGCAGCGGGCGCACAAAGGCTTGTGTGAGCGAGAGCGACAACACCGCGTCGCGCAGCAATCGAAAGCCGCGTGTTGGGGGTGTCATGAAACGGGTGCTTTTGCCAGCCTCGTGCACGATTTCGCGGGCGGCGGCCACACGCTCGTGCGAGTAGGTGTCCAACAGCGCCAGCGGCGCGTGGCCTTGCACCACGAAGGCCAGCTTCCAGGCCAGGTTTTGCGCGTCCTGCAAGCCGGTGTTGGCCCCCCGCACGCCAAAAATCGGCAACAGATGGGCGGCATCGCCGGCGAAAAGCACACGGCCCTGGCGGTATCGCGGCAGGGTAAGGGCGCGGGCTGAGTACACGCTGCTCCAATCGAGTTTCCATGGCACGCCGCCATGGCCGATCATTTCCAATTGCGCATTGATACGCTGCGCAAGTGAGGCAGGTGTAAGCGCCTGCTCCGGTGTTTCATCTGGCGGCAGTTGGTAATCAACCCGCCACATGTCGAGCGGCTGGCGGTGCATGAGCACGGTGTTGCCAGGGTTCCAGGTCGGGTCAAAAAAAGCCAGGCGCTCGGTGGGCAAAGGTAGTTGGATGCGGATGTCGGCGATCACGAAACGCCCTTCGTACGAACTGCCTTCTAGCTTCAGCCCATGTTGTTGGCTGAACTGGCTGCGAATCGGGCTTTTGGCACCGTCGCAGGCCACGATGAACTGTGCCGCCTGCATGTAGCTGCCTCGCTCGGTGTGAACTGAAAGCCGGGCATGCGGCTGCGCATCGTCACTTTCAAGCACGGCCTGCGCCAGGTGCCCCCAGCGAATCTCGACCAACGGCTGTGTTGCAGCGGCCTCAATTAATGCCTGTTCAACGAACTGCTGTTGCAAGTTTGTCAGCGGAGCGAAGCGGTCGTGCGGGTTGTGATCGGTTTCCATGCGGAACACCCGCTGCCCCCGGTAAAACGAGTTGCCGCACGTCCAGGGCAGGCCCATGCGTTCAAACACGGTGTGGGCACCGGCTTGTTGCAGGATTTCCAGCGAGCGGCGGGTAAAGACAATCGCGCGGCTGCCTTCGCACACTTGGCGCTCGGCCGCCAGCACGACACAACGTACACCTGCGCGGGCCAGCAACAAAGCGGTGGTGAGCCCCACCGGGCCTGCGCCAACCACCACAACGGGTTCTACCGCAGCGCCGGCGGGTTGCGGGGAGGCGGGGTAAACGTGGTAATTGAAGTAAATTGACGGATGAGGTATAGCGAGTGGTGTGTGCATTCTTAATTAATTAAAAATTATAAAAATAACTTATGATAATTTTATTTAGTACATATATTAATTGCACAACTAGATACATTAATAATAGTAAATTAGATATAAATTTATTGATAAATTATTTAAATTCGAAAAATTTATAATATTTTTGTAAAGTCTGCTTGTTGTTCCCTGTGCTTGTGTTGCTTCATCAAGGGTGTTGAAATGCAACTGTCACGCCAATGTCATATATCGTTTTGACAATGGGCCATGTCAAGAACCTCCGCAGACGCGCCCGCCACGATGCCCCCTGTGCCCGAAACCGACCCGGCCAGTTCGTTTGACCACCCTGGCCCGACATTGGCTTTGCTGGATCGCGATGCCAGTATTCTGGCCTTTAACGAGCGGGTGCTGGATTGGGCTTACCGCGATGAAGTACCTTTGTTGGAGCGCCTGCGTTACCTGTGTATTGTCTCCAGCAACCTGGATGAATTTTTTGAGGTGCGTGCCGAACCGCATTTGGACGCTTTCAAAACCGGTGATCTGAAGGGTGACCACACGGTGGCCTCGTTCCATCGGGTAGCCGCCATGGCGCACAGCCTGGTTGAACGCCAATACGCGCTGTACAACGATATCCTGACGCCCGCTTTTGCAAAAAACGGCATTGCCGTCATTTCGCACGGCGACCGCAACGAGGCCCAACGTGAATGGGTACACAGGTATTTCGCACGTGAAGTGAAGCCCTTGCTGATTCCGGTCGGGCTGGATCCATCGCACCCGTTTCCGCAGGTGGCCAACAAATCTCTGAACTTCATTGTTCGGTTGGCGGGCCCCGATGCCTTTGGCCGCAACAATGAAATTGCCATTGTCAAAGTGCCGCGCGTATTGCCGAGGCTGATCGCCATGCCCGAAGCAGTGGCGGGTGGCAGACGTCTGTTTGTCTCGCTCTCCAGTGTCATACGGGCCCATTTGGCGGGTTTGTTTGACGGTCGGGAGATGGGCCAGTTTTCGCAGTTCCGGGTGACGCGTCATTCCGATTTGGCGGTAGACGAAGAAGAGGTGAAAAACCTGCGAACTGCCCTGCGCCTGGGTTTGCAGCATCGCCACTATGGCCAGGCGGTACGGCTGGAAGTGTCTGCGGGCTGCTCGACTTTCCTGGCCGATTTTTTGCTGCGCGAATTTGACTTGCCCGAAGCGGCTTTGTACCGGGTGCAAGGGCCCGTCAACCTGGTTCGCCTCTCGCAGCTGATCGACCTGGTGGCAGACCCGGAACTGTGTTTTGAGCCCTTCAAAGCCAGCTACCCTGTGGCACTGAAGCGCAATCAGCCCATTTTTGAGCAACTCGCCAAAGGCGACATCCTGATCCACCAGCCATTCGAGAGTTTTGATGGTGTGCTGGATTTTTTGCGTGAAGCCGTTGATGACCCGCAGGTGCTGGCCATCAAACAAACCATTTACCGCACCGGCCCCGATTCTGCGTTGATGGATTTGTTGCGCGAAGCCGTGCGACGCGGCAAAGAAGTCACCGTGGTGCTGGAACTCAAGGCCCGGTTTGATGAAGAAGCCAATATCAACTGGGCTGAAATGCTGGAATCCATTGGTGCGCAGGTTTTGTACGGCGTGGTGGGTCTCAAGACCCACGCCAAGATGATGCTGATCACCCGCCGGGAAGGCAAACAGCTCAAACGTTACGGGCACCTGTCTACCGGCAACTACAACCCGCGCACGGCCCGCCTGTACACCGATATCAGCCACCTGACGGCTGATGCCGCCCTGACGCAAGACATGGATCACGTCTTCATGCAGTTGGCCAGCCAAAGCCGGTTGCCTCGCCTGCGAAAACTCTGGCTGTCGCCAACCGACCTGCATCGCAAGCTGGTCCGCCAGATTGACCAGCTTGCCAGCGACGCACAAGCCGGCAAAACCACCCGCCTGATCGCCAAAATGAATGCCCTGACCGACGAGGCGTTGATTCGCGCCCTCATCCGGGCTGGCCAGGCCGGTGTACAGATCGACCTGATCGTGCGCGGTGCCTGCATGTTGCCGCCGGGCGTGCCGGGGGCTACCGACAACATCCGTGTGCGCTCGGTGATTGGCCGTTTTCTGGAGCATTCCAGGGTGTTTTATTTCCGCTGCGACGATAGCGCCGGC
>JANOVW010000688.1:0-3058 GCA_031417575.1 Rhodoferax sp.
GCCGCTGAACCCAGGGTTTCTTGCGTCATCAGGTCGTAGCAGGCCAACGAAACAGGGCCGTGGTCCAGCCCCTGGTGCACGCCGTGGTCATGGTTCAACAGCCGCCGGGCGTGAATGCAGCCGGGCACCTGGGCCAAACCGGGCATGTGTTCGGTGTCATACCAGCGGAAGATTTCGTCCGCCCAGCCTTCCTCGGGGTCGGTTTCCACCACGTAATGAAATACTGCGGGCTCGCCCTGCGAGCAGCCGGGCCGGTCCAGCACTTGTTCAAGCCGCGACAGCGTTGTATCGTGTGCCGCTGGGCACCTGTGCCGCCAGGCTTGCGCCAGCGTCGTGAGCGCGCTGGCCTGCAACTGCGTGCGGCTGGGCAGGCGGGCATAGACCCAGGCGGTTTGCAGGCCTGTGTCGGCCCCGGGTGCCCAGGCCACCCGGTACAAGTCCCAGGATTGGGTGGAGCACCACTGTTGCGCGGCATGGACTAACTCGGCCGGGGCAACTGCGGCATTTGAAGCAGATAAAGCCTGAAACGCCAGCGAAACGGGCCAGTGGCACTTGAGCAACACATAGTCTGTTGTGGCCACCGTGGCAACGGCGGGTGGCACCGGTGTGGCCAAAGGAACGGCCAGCAGGTGGGGCTCTGCGCGGGGGTCCGGGGGCTGTGCCATTCAGTGCCCGATTTTCAAGGCCACCAGCAGGCGCGAAACCATGTTGTAGGCGGCGATTGTGGCCACCAAGTCGAGTTGGTTTTGGGCCGTGAAGTGCTGCTGCACCTCGTTGTACAACGCGTCAGCAACCACGATGTCGCGTGTCATCGCATCGGTCAGCCGAATGGCAAGGTGCTCTATTTCAGATAGCGCCTCCTGCTTGTTCCATGGCATTTTCAGAGGTGTCTCGCTTTGAATGCAGGTGATCGACGCCGGGCTCACACCGGCCGCCAGTGCAATCGGCGCATGGGCTTCGAACTCGTAGGGTGCATTGTTCAAAACAGCCACCCGCAAAATGACCAGTTCGCGCAAGGCGGCGCTCAGGCTGTTGTGGTTGCGAATGGCCGACAACATCTGCTCCCAGCCATGCGCGACCGGCGGGCTGTTCAGCAGCACTTGGTAAAGCGGTGAAACCCGCCCTCGTACCAAAGCAATCGCCGCCTCCTGCGCAGCCAGTTCAGGGCGGGTTCCGGGGGCAATGGGGGCAATTCTCATGATTCTTAATCGGGCTTGACGTTTTTGCTCTTCACGACCTGCGCCCACTTGGCGGAATCGCTTTTGAGCAGCGCCGCCAATTCAGCAGATGTGGAAGGTGCGGGCTCGGCGCCCGATTGCAGGAGTTTGGTTTTCACAGCCGCGTCGTTCAAGGTGCGGCGCACGGCCTGACTGACCCGTTCGGCATCTGCCGCTGGCGTGCCTTTGGCGGCAAACAGCGCATACCAGTTGTCAGAGTCCACACCCGGCACACCCATTTCATTGAAGGTTTTTACTTCAGGCAGCAGCGGATGGCGCTTGGGCGCCGCAATACCGATGGCTTTGAGTTTGCCGCCCTTGATGTGGCCGATCAGGCCTGGAATGTCACCGAAAAATCCGTTCACGTGGCCGGCAATCACATCGGTGATGGCCGGGGCCGCACCTTTGTAGGGTACGTGCAGGATATTGATTTTGGCGGCATCGTTCAGCAGTTCCATCGCCAAATGGGGCACGCTACCGGTGCCGCTGGAAGCCATGGTGAGTTTGGCACCCGGCATGCGGGCGGCGGCCACCATCTCGGCGCCGGTGTTGTAGGGTGCATTGGCGGGTACCACCAACACTTCCACGTTGTTGACCACGAGCGACACTGGCGTAAGGTCACGCACTGGGTCATAGGCCAGCTTGTCGTACAGCGCGGGGTTGATCGCCACTGCGCCCACGCTGGTCAGCCACAGCGTGGTGCCGTCGGGTGTGGCGCGTGAAACAAACTCGGCGGCAATCGCCCCGTTGCCGCCCGCCTTGTTCTCAACAATGACTTGTTGGCCCAGTTCCTTGCCCAATTGTTCGGCCAACGTGCGGGCCACAAAATCCACCGGCCCACCGGGCGGAAAGGCGACGATGATGCGCGTTACCTTGGCTTGGCCAAAGCTGTGCAATGGCAGTGCTACTACGGCAGTTGCCAGGCCCTGGCTAAAACGGCGGCGGGATAGTGGATGCGGTTTTTGTGTCAAAACAAACTCCTTAAAGTGTTGGGGGCTCGACTTGTTGAGGCTAGATTGATTGGAATCTGACCCCAATTCATTCTTCAGTCGCAACGGGCAGACATGCCGCCATCGACGATGATTTCAGTGCCGGTAATAAAGCGGGCTTCGTCGCTTGCCAAAAACAGCGCGGCATTGGCGGTGTCGCGGCCATCACCCATAAAGGGCAGGGGAATGCGCGATTGGCGTTGTGCCAGCAGGGCCTGCACGTCACCGCCCGCGCGTTGGCCGGCCAAGCGCACTTCTACCATCGGCGTGTGCAATTGGCCGGGCACCACCGTGTTCACCCGGATGTTTTGCTTGGCATATTGCACAGCCAGCACCCGCGAGAACTGGATCACGCCGGCTTTGGTAGCCGCGTAGGCAATCTGCGCTGCGCCCGTCCAGCGCATGCCGGAGGTAGAGGCCATGTTCACGATGGCGCCGCCAACGGGTAAATCCAATTCGCTTTGGCTCTCAAAGGTGCCCACGCGGCTGTCTCGGCGCGGGTTGACCAGCATGTGCGGCAACACGTGTTTGCAGGTGAGAAATACGCTCTTGAGGTTGTGGTCCACCTGCGCGTCCCACTCGGCTTCGCTCATTTCCACCGGCCCACCTTTGGCAGAACCGCCCACGTTGTTCACCAAGATGTCGATACGGCCAAATTCGTGCATGCATTGGCTCACCATGCTGGCAATGGAAGCGTCCTGCGTCACATCTACAAACCCGGCGCGAAACGTGCCGCCTGCTTCCTGAACCAGCCGGGCCGTTTCTTCCATGCGTTCGATGTCGTGGTCAAAGCCGTACACCAATGCGCCTTCTTGTGCAAACCGCACGGCGATGGCGCGCCCGTTTCCCCAC
>JANOVW010000689.1:0-1572 GCA_031417575.1 Rhodoferax sp.
ATGTCGCGCAGACAATCAATTTCATGGGGCTTTCCTTTCAGGTGGCATGCTTCAACCGGTTCATTGCAGTGACGACAAACCCGTGCCTTTCACCGAAGTGACACTATATCGCTTTGCGGCCCAACCGGACGTTTTGCCGGAAATGCTCGCGCAGCTGGAAACGCTTTGCCAGCCGTGTGAGCAGCACCTGCGCTTTCGGGCCATGACGGCGATGGAGGAGCTGTTCACCAACTTCATCTTGCACAGTGGGGAGCGAAGCAAAAAAAAATCCAGCCAGCATGCTGTGGCCGACGCCGGTACCCTTGGTTTTTCAGTACGTGCCTCGGTGGATGCGTTGTCCATTCACTACCAGGATGACGGCCCTGCATTCAACCCGTTTGACGATTTGGAAGCGGCTTCTAGCCACATTCATCTGCCCGTTGCTGAGCGCCCCATCGGCGGCCTGGGGCGATTGCTGGTTAGCCGCTTGGCCGATACCGCCTGTTATTCGCGCCAGCACCCCTTGAACTGCATTGACCTGGAATTTGTGCGCCGGGCTGCTTTTTAGCGCACCAACTCCATCACCGCATCGGCAAAAACCTGCGGTACCTCTTGCGGCATGTTGTGGCCCACGCCGGGTACCAGGCGGTGCGAACGCGCGCCGGTGAAGCGGTGGCCATGCTGCGTGGCGGGCGCGGGCGGGCGCACGCCATCGTCGGCGCCATCAAAGGTGATGGTGGGCACGCTGATGGCCGGTTGGGCCGCCAGGCGCTGCTCAATCGCGGCATAGGCCGGGTCGCCGGGTGCCAGCTCAAACCGGTGGCGGTAGGATTGAATCACCACATCGACAAAATCCGGGTTGTCAAACGCAGCGGCGCTGCGCTCGAAGGTGGCGTCGTCAAAAACCCAGGTGGGCGACCACAACTGCCACAGCAATTTGCACACGCCGCGCCGGTCTTGCGCCAAACCCGCGCGGCCGCGCTCGCTGTGAAAATAATACTGGTACCACAGGCTGCGTTCATTGGCCGGGGTGTCGGGTTCCATGGCGCGGGCGCGGTTCTGGATGTTGTAGCTGTTGAAAGAAACCAGGCCTTGTTCGCGTTCGGGCCACAACGCCGCCACCACGCAAGCGGCACGGCCACCCCAGTCGTAGCCAGCCAGCACGGCTTGCGGCACCTGCAGCGCATCCATCAAGGCCAGCAAATCAGCACCCAGCGCCGCCTGCTCACCCGAGCGCGGCGTGGCATCGCTCAAAAAACGGGTGGGGCCAAAACCGCGCAAATACGGCACGTAAACGTGGCAACCTTGCTCGGCCAGTAGCGGCGCAACTTCGGCATAGGTGTGGATGTCATACGGAAAGCCATGCATCAAAAAAACCGGTGGTCCGTTGGCTGGGCCGGTCTCAAAATAGGCGATATTTAAAATGTCTGTTTTTATGGTTTTTAAACTTTTATTCATAAAAATAATAATAAAATACTATGATAAATATAGCTATTTGTGCAATTATTAAGTGAAAATATTGCCTTGAATTATAAATTTATATTTTCAATACATATATTTAGGCTAAAAAAGTACAACCCCGCGAATCGATTC
>JANOVW010000690.1:0-1518 GCA_031417575.1 Rhodoferax sp.
TAGCTCAAATGCCAGCCCGCCGTTGTACAGGGTCAGCGCACCGGGCAATGATTCAGGCCACACCGGCAACACGTTGATGAGGGTAAAAGCACCCGGCGTTTGCAGGCCCTGCGCCACTTCCTGGGTGTTGTACAGGCGCACACCCTCGATGGCCTGCGGCGTCATGTCGTTGTATTTGCTGGTGCGCAATATACCCACCGCATCGACTTCAATCTCGACCACGTCGCCATCTTTCATGTAGAGCTGGGGCGTGCGTTTGTTGCCCACACCGCCGGGCGTGCCGGTCACGATCACGTCGCCGGGCAGCAGTGGAATAAAGCTGCTGATGTAGGCAATCTGGCGCGGAATGCTGTGGATCATCATGTCGGTGGTGGCGCGTTGCAGCTCCACGCCGTTGAGCTTGGTGGTCAGCGTCATTTTTTGGTTCGGCGCAATTTCGTCTGCCGTTACCAGCCAAGGGCCAAAACCGCCGGTACGCCAGTAGTTTTTGCCGGCTGTCAACTGCGTGGTGTGGTTTTGCCAATCGCGAATGCTGCCGTCGTTGTAGCAGCTGTAGCCGGCAATGTGTTTCCAGGCATCGGCTTCCTGAATGCGGCGGCCGCCTTCGCTGATGACGATGGCGATTTCGCCTTCGTAATCGAGCCGGAAGGACTCGGGCGGGCGCACGATGGCTTGGCCATGCGCCACTTGCGAGGCGGGCATACGCACAAAGATGGCGGGCATTTCGGTCAGTGCGCGGCCGGTTTCGGTAACGTGATCCTGGTAGTTGAGGCCCACGCACAAGATTTTGTCGGGGTTGGGGATGACAGGCAGCAGTTCCAGATCGGCAAACTTCAGCGTGGCCGGGTGCTTGGCCAGTGCGTCTGCAGCGGCGGCGGTCATGTTTTGGGTGATGAGGCTGCGCAAATCAGGGGCCTTGTCGCCCAGCAGTGGCTTGAGATCCAGCACGCGCATGTCGTCGCCCTGGCCCGAAATGATGCCGTAGGTGGGGTTGCCGTGGCGCAGGAAGCTGATGAGTTTCATGAATGTGGGTGGGTTAACAGAGGCCTGGGGTGGCAAAAATAGGGTGACGAATCACCCCGTAGCGTCAATTCTAGGCCGTTGCACGCCGCTGCACGCAAGCGATGTAGGCATCACCGTCCGGTGCCTTGCGCGAGCGCTGCGCTTCCCACACCATTTGCCCCAGGCATTCCATGGTGGCGTGGTGCGCGTCGTGCAGCGAATCGAGCCGCGCGGTCAGCAGTTCAACCGCCTGTCGAATGCCGCGCGGTTGGTCGATGCTGCATTGCTCGCTGATGGTCAGGTGCATCGAGAGGTGCAAAAACGCGTTGGTTTTGCGGCCGTCGTCGTTTTTGACGTCTTGGGCGGTTTCTTGCTCCAGGTTGCGCAGGGCCGTATCGACATCGGCGAGTTCGGCATGGTATTCGGGGTGTTCGTCCATCCACAAACTGGCCAGGGTTTCGATGGCTTCCAGTGGCTGGCTGGTTTGCGATTTGGCATAGGCCGCACAGAAGAAGC
>JANOVW010000691.1:0-8542 GCA_031417575.1 Rhodoferax sp.
TGCTGGATGGCGAGCGGGGCGTTGGCGTGGGAGGCGGCGTTGGCAGCGGCATTTGCAATGGATGTCATGAAGGCCTTTCGAATTTTTTTAAAATAAATTTTATGAAACAAGTTAATAATATTTAATAACTTTTAATATATAAATAATAGCTTATTGTGCAATTAATACGGAACTTTATGGCCATATTTATTCAATATATTTTAGAAAAATAATTAATTCAATATCAAACCCGCTCCACCACCGCCCTGCCCGCTTTCACCTCAAACGTAGCCAGGTTTGAAATGGCTGCGTCCTTGCGCGTCACATCATCCACCACACGCAAGGTGGTCGTCAGTTTGGCAGGTGTGAAATCACACAAGCCGTAGCCCTTGGCGCGGTTGTCGGCAAAGGTGAAATGCGGGTTTTCGGCTAGCCAGCCATCTACCACGCTGCGGGCTGCGTTGTTGCTGCGCGAGGTGATGCCGGTGCCGCAAAATTCCACGCCGACCGGGGCCGATTGGGGGTTTGTGTAGTCGGTCTTGATATGGCCCACCCAGTTCTCATGCACGTCGCCACCCAACACCACGGCGCTGGCTAACGTGGATGCACCGGCGCTTGCCCCCGCAAGGTCCGATTGCCGTTTGGCCAGCAGGTCGGTCAAGCGGCGGCGCGCAGCGGGGTAACCGTCCCAGCCGTCGTTCCACAGGGTTTTTTCGGGGCCGGGTTTGAAATCGCGCGGGCCCAGCACCGAACCTTGGCCCAGCACCGGCCAACCCGGGCCGTTTTGCGCCAATTGATTGGCCAACCAAGCCTCTTGCGCGGCGCCCAACATCGAACGCGCCGGGTCTGCCCAGGGTGCGCAACTGGCTGGGTCGAACGTGCTGGAACCCAAACGGCCGTCTTTGGTGCAGACGATAGGGTCTTTGTATTGGCGCGGGTCCAGCAACAACAAGTTGGCCAGTTGGCCCCAGCGCAGTTGTTGGTAGATGCGCATTTCTGCCCCGGCCTCGGCCCCTGCATATATGCCTGCCAGCGCCCGCGTGAGCACGCTGGCCCGCACCGGCATGTGTTCGTACCAGGCCTGGTAGGCGGCGGCGCGACGGCGCTCAAACGGTTCTTTGCGCGCAGGTTCGGCGTTGGAGGTGAAGCCTTCGGTGAGGCCGGTGTAATCGTTGTGGACCTCGTGGTCGTCCCAAGTCAGCACCCAGGGGCACGCCGCGTGTGCGGCTTGCAAGTCGGCATCTGATTTGTGCAACGCGTAACGGGCGCGGTAATCGTCCAGCGACTGCACCCAGCCGCCGGTGACGTTGCGCACGGCATTGGCCGCGCCCGGGTATTCGTAGATATAGTCACCCAAAAACATCACCAGGTCGGGCTGGTCTTGCACCAGATGACGGTAGGCGCTGTAGTAGCCATGCTCCCAGCGCTGGCAGCTGGCATAGGCAAGGCGCAGCTTGGCCGCGGCGGCGTCCGGTGCGGGCGCCGTGCGGGTACGCCCCACCGGGCTGGTAAAGCTTTCGGCGCCCTGGCCTGCATGAAAACGATAAAAGTACCAACGGTCGGGTTGCAGGCCAGCTACTTCAAGGTGCACCGAATGGGCCAGTTGGGGCGTGGCGGCCGTTTGGCCCTGCTGTACGATTTGCCGGAACTGATCGTCGTGGGCCACCTCCCAGCGCACCGTGGCGGTGTCGTTTCCCAATGATGAAAACAGGCCGCTGGGCAACAAGCGCGTCCACAACACCACGCCATCGGGCTGGGGCAAACCGCTGGCCACCCCCAAGGTGAAAGGGTTGCTGCTGATGCGGGCCTGGGCGGCGGCAGGGGTCGAAACAATCCACCCGGCGGCCAGGCTGGCTGCCCAGTTTGGCACCAGTTTAACTAATTCACGCCTTTTCATTTATAAAATAATATCGATTATTTCAATATCAATTGCACAAATAGCTATTATTAATATAATATTTATGAATATAAAATACACGATAATTTATTAAGATACTTTTTTAAGACGAAAAATAAGGTACACCACGATACCCAGGTTCAGCAAATTGAAAGCGATGCCGTTCAAAAAAGCCGCCTTGTAAGAGCCCGTCCAGTCAAATATCACCCCCGACATCCAGCCGCCCAGTGCCATGCCAAACAAAGTGGCCATCAGCACCGTGCCCACCCGGGTACCCGCCTGAGCCGGGGTGAAATACTCCCGCACGATGAGTGCGTAACTCGGCACAATGCCGCCCTGAAACAGCCCAAACATTCCCGAAACCACATACAGCGGCACCAACCCGTCGAACGGCAAAAACAACAACAGCGCGATGCCCTGCAACACCGAGCCCAGCAGCAGCGTGCGCAACCCGCCAATGTGGTCCGAAATCCAGCCGCTGAGCAAACGGCTGGCCACGCCCATGCCCAGCATGAGTGAGAGCATTTCAGCGCCCCGCGCCGCGCCAAAACCCAAATCGCCGCAATAGGCCACGATATGCACCTGCGGCATCGACATCGCCACACAACACGAAACCCCCGCGACACACAGCAAAATTTGCAAGGTGGCGGGCGACAGGCCCAAAGGCCGCTCTGACACCCGTGAATGCCGCGAAACCGGTGCCGCCACACCCGCCACCGCCACCGGTGGCCTGCGCCGCAAAAACAGCGCCAACGGCAACATGGTGACGACGCAAAAAATGCCAATGCCGATATACGTTTGCCGCCAGCCCACGGCCTGCACAAAATGCTGAATCACCGGTGGCCACACGGCCCCAGCCAGGTAATTGCCACTCATGCAAATCGCCAGGGCAATGCCGCGTTTGCGGGTGAACCACATCGAGGTGTCGGCCACCAGCGGCGAAAAGGTGGCCGAGGTGCCCAGCAGCCCGATGATGATGCCCTGCACCAGGCTGAACATCCACAAGTTGGCGGCATACCCGGCGGTGATGAAACCGACCCCCAAGCCCACAGTGCCAATCAGCACCGGCACCATCACGCCAAAGCGGTCTGACAACTTGCCCATCAAAATACCGCCCATGCCAAAGCCGATCATGGTCAGCGTGTAAGGCAACGATGCATCACCCCGCGCAACGGCAAATTCGGTCTGGATGCGTGGCAGCACCACGGTGACCGAATACATGCCCACGCCGCCAATCGTCATCAGCGCCAAAGAAACCAGCAAGCGAAGCCAGGCATAAGGAGATTCGCCTTCCTGCGCAGGTATGGATGCGCGAGCAGGGGTGGGCGCGGAAGCCGGTGCGGGTGCGGGAGAACTCATGATGGATTGTGGCTGAATCAGGCCTGCCAGACCCCATAACCCTTGCTGCGCAGCAAAATGCCCAGATCAATTTCCATCGCTTGCGCTTTTTTATAGGGCATCGGGTTGTAGCGCTCATACAGCTGCGGCAGCAGGTGCAGCCCGTGGTTCAGCACATAAGTGTTGTGCTGAATGCCGGCCTTGTGTTTGTCAAACCGCACATCCGGGTCCAGCCCGGTCATTCCGACGTAAACAAACGGTTTGCCCAACAAATAATCAGGGTTGCACTTGCGAAATTTGGGCTCGTCCCACACCGCATCAGCCAGCGCCACAACATACACGTGGTAGTGGTGGCTGCGCGGGTGGCTGCGGGGTGTTTTGGCAGGCTTGGCTTCCCGGGCCATCTTGCAAGTTGCAGGAGCCAAAGCCAATCGGTGGTTATTCGCCGCAGCGGCTGGCGGTCAGGCTTTGGTCGTCGCTGCCTTGCGATCTGCCAGTACCCGCGCCACTGAAGCCCGCTCGCCAAGCATCTTCATGTAGGGTTTGTAATCCAGCCCATTGGCGATAAAAATGTCTTCGCCGTAGATGATTTTGCTGGCTGTGCCTACCGTGGGGAAAGCACAAAATGCGCTGCAATCAGCCTGGGTAATGCTGTCGCCCGCAATGAAGGGCGAAAACTTGACCAAGCGCTTGAGCGCACCAATGTTTTTGTCGAGCTGCTTTTTGATGGCAGCCTTGCGCTCGTCGCTCAGGGCAGGCGCGCCAAAATAAGCCGAGCCATACAACTCACGGCCGACAATTTCAATGTGCCAATCGAGGTAGGCGCACAGCTCGCTCACCTTGGCACGGGCCAGCGGGTCAGCAGGCACCAAGGGCATGGCAGGGTATGCAACTTCCAGGTAGTCCATGATGGCCTGGCTTTCACTCAACCCGCCCTGCGGCGTCTTGATAAACGGCACTTTACCGAGCGGCGAAACGCTCAACACGGCTTCGTCTTTGCTGCCCGTCATGACGTGTTCTTCGGTGAACGGCACGCCTTTTTCAAGCATGGCCATCTTGACTTTGTTGTAGTAGTTGGAAACGGGAAAGCCGCACAGTGTGATCATGTTGAATGCTCCGGTAGGAATGAAAGGAAACGGGATGACCGTGGAAGTCTAGCCAGTTACGCAGGGTCCAATTGCAACCCGCGCGACATCAACAACCCATGCAAGCCGGGCAACCTGGGCATGGGGCAATCTGGTTTGCAGCGGGCCTCGCGCATGATTCAACGCCCATTCAATGGATAAGCCGGATCCGTGTATCCCGGCGTAGAGGGGTGCCCCGGCTTGACCAGGCTGTTAACCATCTGCTCGTCTTCTGCCGTAACGGTGTAGCCCAGCGACGGCAAATAATCCTGCCACTGCGCCAACGTGCGCGGCCCGGCAATCACTGAACTGACACGTGGATTGGCGAGTACCCAGGCGGTGGCAAATTGGGCCAGTGAAACACCTTTGTCCGCCACATAGGCCTGTAGTTTTTGGGCAATTTGCAAAGATTCTTCGCGAAACTCGGTGTCAGTGATGCGTTTGTCACCCCGCCCTGCCCGTGTGCCTGCCGCGGCGGGTTGCCCGGGCACATATTTACCCGTCAGTACGCCGCGCGCCACCGGTGAATAAGGCGTAACACCCAGCCCGTAATACGCACAGGCCGGCAACACCTCAACCTCGGGCATGCGGTTGAGCAGGTTGTAATACGGCTGGCAGACCACCGGCGCGGGCAGGTTCATTTGGCGGGCCAGGTGCACCGCCTCGGCAATTCGCCAACCCCTGAAGTTACTCACACCCCAATAGCGAATTTTGCCCGCCTGCAGAAAGGCACCCAAGGCCCGCAGCGGCTCTTCGAGGTTCATGCCGTTGATGTCCAGGTGCATGTACAAGATATCAACATAGTCGGTTTGCAGCCGGGCCAGGCTGGCGTCAATCTCCCGCAACATCCAGGTGCGCGAAAACTGGCTTTCATTCACCCGCTCGCTCATCTTGTTGCCCAGTTTGGTGGCCAGAACCCAGTCATGCCGCTGGCCCAGCAACAACTGGCCCACCATGGATTCAGAGGCACCCCGGGTATAGACATCTGCCGTATCAATGTAGTTCAC
The DNA here is from genome assembly GCA_031417575.1 of Rhodoferax sp. GTDB lineage: Bacteria > Pseudomonadota > Gammaproteobacteria > Burkholderiales > Burkholderiaceae_C > JANYCG01. The sequence goes on from JANOVW010000691.1 coordinate 5,346, forward strand.
GCCATGGTGATGCGCATCGGCGACGATGCGTTCGGCTTCGTCTTGCTCGGTTTGGTCACCAAACATCATGGTACCCAAGCACAGGGTTGAAACTTGCAGGTTGCTGTTGCCCAATTTGCGGTAGTTCATGTGAGTTGCCGATTTGAATAGATGGACAGGGGGTTGGTGCGACAGCGAATTTGCCGCGACCGCCAAGGCCCCATTTAACCCTAGAATTCCGGCCAAAAGGAGTAAACCTGAATGAATGCCTTGATCGTATTTGTGGCCCTCTACATGGGTGTGACCATTGCCATTGGTCTGGTGGCCGCGCGGCGCGTCAGTAGCGCCAAAGATTACCTGGTGGCCGGGCGCGGATTGCCGCTGTACATGAACACGGCTACTGTGTTTGCCACCTGGTTTGGCGCAGAAACGGTGTTATCAGTATCTGCCACCTTTGCCAAGGACGGCCTGCAAGGCATTGCCGGCGACCCGTTTGGGGCCAGCGCCTGCCTGGTCATTGCCGCACTGCTGTTCGCCCGTGTGTTCTACCGCATGGATTTGCTCACGATTGGCGATTTCTACAAAAAACGCTACGGCAAAGGTGTGGAGGTGTTGACATCTGTGGCCATCGCGGCCTCCTATTTGGGTTGGACATCGGCCCAAATGACGGCGTTGGGCTTGGTCATCCACGTCTTGTCTGGCGGCGCAATGGATCTGAACTCGGCGATCATGGTCGGGGCTGCTGTGGTGCTGGTTTACACGGTTTTTGGCGGCATGTGGTCGGTTGCGTTTACCGATCTGTTCCAGACCGTCATCATCCTGATCGGCCTGAGCCTGGTGGCCTGGCTGGTGGGCGGCCAGGCGGGTGGTGTGGACAAAGTGATTGCCCAAGCCGCAGCCGACGGCAAGCTCAACTTCTTTCCGGCCAGCAGCGATACCAAGGCCTGGTGGGGTATGGCGGGCGCATTTTTTACCTTCTGTTTTGGCTCCATTCCACAACAAGACGTCTTCCAGCGCATGACCAGCGCACGCAATGAGCGTATTGCCGTTCGCGGCACCTTGCTGGGCGCGGCGATCTACTTTGTGTTTGCCTTCGTGCCGGTTTTTATCGCCTATGCCGCCATTGTGGCCAACCCCGAAATGGCCAAACTGTTTGGCGGCGAAGACGCCCGGGAAATCCAGAAAATCCTGCCCGACCTGGTGTTGAACAAGATGCCGTTGTGGGCGCAAGTGATGTTTTTTGGGGCCCTGCTGTCTGCGATTTTGTCGACGGCCAGTGGTGCCTTGTTGGCACCCACTGCTACCATCACCACCAACGTCCTCAAACCATTCTTGCCGCACCTGAGTGACCGCATGTTCCTGCTGCTGCTGCGCATGACGCTGGTTATCTTCACGCTGGCGGCCTTGTTGTTTGCCCTGAATTCACGCAGCACCATGTATGAGATGGTGCAAAACGCCTACAAAGTCACCTTGGTGATGGCGTTTGTTCCGCTCGCCGCTGGTGTCTACTGGCGCCGCGCGAATACCCAGGGGGCGCTGGCAGCTTCCATCATGGGTGCGCTGGTGTGGTTGGCCGCAGAAAAACTCGGCGGCGACAGTGAGATTCCGCCGCAGCTGATCGGGTTTGCAGCTTCAGTTATTTTCATGGTGCTGGGTTCACTGGCGCCGCAAATCATCACCAACCACGGTCACCCGGTGGCGCATAGGAACGCCTGACAAATTGCCCTTCAGCGGCGTGGGCCCAGGTGAACGCCCGCGTCAATCTTCAGCAAATCGCCCGTCACGGTTCGTGCGCCAGTGACGAGCCAAACGATGGCGTCGGCCACGTCCTCGGGTGAGCTGGCGGTTTGCAACGGGGCCATGGCTTCACTGGTCGCCCGGATTTTTTCAAAATTCTCCTGCCCGACGCCATCCACAAACCAGCGTGACGTGATCAGCCCAGGGCACACCGCATTGACGCGGATTTCAGGCGCCAGTTGTTTGGCCAAATGCAGCGTGAGGGTGTTCAACGCCCCTTTGGACATGATGTAGGGTACCGATGAGCCCACCCCCGAAATTCCCGCCATCGACGACACATTGACGATGCAGCCGCGTACGGCTTTCAGGTGCTGCACGCAGGCCTTGACCATCTGGAAGGTACCTACCGTGTTCACAGCGTAAATACGCTGAAAAATGTCCATGTCCAGCGCGTCCCAGTTGGCCAAGCCGGCAAAGTTGCTGATGCCGGCGTTGTTCACCAACACGTCGATACGGCCCCAACGGGCCGCCGCAGCTGCCGACAGCGCTGTGCAGTCGGACTGAGCCGATACGTCGCCCTGCATCAGCAGCGTATCGGCCCCGGCCGCGCGGCATGCCGCTTCCGACTGCCGCGCCTCGGTTTCGCTGCGCGAGTAATTCACCAGAATGTTGTAGCCTTTTTGCGCCAACATCAAGGCGGTGGCCGCTCCCACGCCAGTGCCTGCACCGGTGATCAAAGCTACTTTTCTGCCTGTCGTATTCAGTTCAGTCATGTTGCAGGTTCACTCCTAAAATTTACAAAATATGGATCTAGTTCGCAATAGCCAATTCAAGACCCTGATTGAATCACGTCTGGCGCAATTTTGCCGGCTGCCCGCTCAGCCTGGCGGCAGGCCTCTACGCCATGCCGCCGTTTGTATTGCCATCATCGACGAAGGGCATGGGGCCGACTTGCCGCTGCTGCCCATTCACCTGCATTGGAGCCAACAAGCCGCCTTGCTCCTCACGCGCCGCTCGGGCCACCTGCGCAGCCATGCCGGACAGTGGGCGTTGCCGGGCGGCCGGATCGACGCAGGCGAAACGCCAGAACAGGGGGCGCTGCGTGAGATGCAGGAAGAAGTAGGTTTGCAGCTGGAAACCCACTCGATACTGGGCCGATTGGACGATTTTGTGACCCGGTCAGGTTACCAAATTACGCCTGTCGTGGTGTGGGCCGGTGCTGCCCGGGACTTGGTGCCCAACCCTGCCGAAGTGGCCCGCATTCACCGAATTCCAGCCAGTGAGTTGTTGCGCCCTGATGCCCCCATACTGGAAAACACGGAGCATAGTGAACATGCCGTGCTGAAAATGCCGGTCGGCGACAACTGGATCGCCGCACCCACGGCTGCGTTTTTATACCAGTTTCGCGAGGTTTGTTTGCTCGGCCAAAACACCCGGGTGGCGCATTTTGACCAGCCGCAGTTTGCGTGGAAGTGACTGAG
>JANOVW010000692.1:0-7617 GCA_031417575.1 Rhodoferax sp.
TTCACCACCTCCAAATTCACCAAATGGCGGGCCACGCCAAATTCGTCGCTGATGCCATTGCCGCCCAGCATGTCACGCGCCGTGCGGGCGATGTCCAGCGCCTTGCCACAACTGTTGCGTTTCATGATCGATGTAGCCTCTACACAGGCCAGGCCTTCGTCTTTCATGCGGCCCAGTCGCAGGCAGCCTTGCAGCCCCAGCGAAATGTCGGTGACCATGTCGGCCAGCTTTTTCTGGATCAACTGGTTGGCAGCCAGCGGTTTGCCGAACTGCTTGCGGTCCAGCACATACTGACGCGCACGCTCCAAACAATCTTCGGCGGCACCCAGCGCACCCCAGGCAATGCCATACCGCGCCGAGTTCAGGCAGGTAAACGGGCCCTTGAGCCCGCGCACGTCTGGAAAAGCATTTTCTTCCGGGCAAAACACCGAATCCATCACAATTTCACCGGTGATGCTGGCGCGTAAACCCACCTTGCCGTGTACCGCCGGGGCGCTCAAGCCCTTCCAGCCTTTTTCCAGAACAAAACCGCGAATGGCACCTTCGTCGTCTTTGGCCCACACCACAAACACATCGGCGATGGGGCTGTTGGTGATCCACATCTTGCTGCCCGTCAGGCTGTAGCCACCTGGCACCTGGCGGGCTCGGGTAACCATGCTGCCGGGGTCAGAGCCGTGGTCGGGCTCGGTCAGGCCAAAACAACCGATGAATTCGCCGCTGGCCAGCTTGGGCAGGTATTTCTGCTTTTGCGCTTCGGTGCCAAAGGCGTTGATAGGCACCATGACCAGTGACGATTGCACACTCATCATGGAGCGGTAACCCGAGTCAATGCGCTCCACCTCACGGGCCACCAAACCATAACAGACATAGTTCAAACCCGCGCCGCCATACGCTTCGGGAATTGTGCTGCCCAACAAGCCGAGCTCGCCCATTTCACGAAAGATCGCCGAATCGGTCTGCTGGTGCCGAAACGCCTCCAGCACCCGGGGTGCAAGACGGCCCTGGGCATAGGCGCGGGCCGCGTCAGCCACCTGACGCTCGTCGCCGCTCAGCTGGCCCTCGAGCAGCAATGGGTCATTCCACTGGAAACGGTTTGGCGACGAGGGGTTCATGGCCGGTTACTCGAGAATGATTTTGCTGTCCTTGATCAACGTCGACAGTTGCCGCGTTTCGCTGGTCAGCAAGCTCTTGAACTCGGCGTTGTCCAACCCGACGGGCTCCGCGCCCAGTGATTCGAAACGGGTTTTGGTGGCCGGCAAGGCCAATACTTTGGCGATTTCGCGGGCCATGCGGGCCGTGACATCGGCCGATGTGCCGTTGGGTGCCCACATGCCAAACCAGATGTCCAGCTCGGAGCCCTTGAAACCCAGTTCGGCCAACGTCGGCACTTCGGGGAAGAACGACGACCGCTTGGCACCGGCGACTGCCAGCATGCGCACCTTGCCAGCCCGCACGTGCGGGAAGGCGATGCCCGGATCAAACACGTAATCGGCCTGCCCCGCCATCACGTCTTGCAAGGCGGGCGCCGCGCCTTTGTAGGGAATATGGGTCGCATCGACACCCGTGACCTTGCGGAACAACTCACCCGCGAGGTGGGGCGGCGTTCCGGGGCCCGCAGAAGCCCAGGAGAGCTTGCCCGGGTTGGCCTTGGCATAGGCGATGAATTCCGTTGCGTCCTTGGCGGTGGTTTGCGGCTTGACCACCAGGTACATCTGGCTGCGGCCCACGCCGGCAATCGGGGTGAGTTCCTTGGCAGGGCTGATGGTTTGCTTGAACAGGTAAGGGTTGGCGGTCTCTACCGACGTGGGGGCGATCAGGAAGGTGTAGCCATCGCCGGCTGTACGAATCACTTCACCCGCAGCCAGGTTGCCGCTGGCACCGGGCTTGTTGTCGACCACCACGGTTTGGCCCAGCGCTTCGCCCAGTGATTGCGCCATCACACGGGCGATCACGTCGGTGGTGCCACCGGGGGCAAAACCAATCACCAGCTTGATCGGCTTGGCGGTGGGCCAGGCCTGGGCTTGGGCGGTGCCCATCGTGGCAACTGCAAAAACAGTGACGGCGGCGGCCTGCATCAGGCAGCGGCGCAAGGGGGATGGCTTGAAGTTAAACACGGTGAAGTCTCCAGTGGGTTGGTTTGTGGACGTACGGGAACGAAAAACGCAAGGAATCCGCGAGGAAAAGAACTGGCGAAAAGAAGTAGCGGAAATGCGAACAGGAAAGGGAAACAGGGAACCTGACGGGAACGGTTCAGGCTGGGCCGTCGGCCAGCATTTCGCGCAGCTTGAATTTCTGGATCTTTCCGGACGGTGTCGTGGGCATCGTGTCCCGCAGGATCAGCCGCTCCGGGATGTATTGCAGGGCCACTTTTTGCGCCTTCATGAAGGCCACGATGGATGGCAAATCGACGTGTTGGCCAGGTTTTGCAACAACCACGGCGCAAGCGCGTTCGCCCAGCCGTTCATCCGGGTAGGCCACAACGGCCGCCATGGCGATGGCCGGGTGCCGATACAACAGGGCCTCGACCTCGACCACCGGAATGTTCTCGCCGCCGCGAATGATCACGTCTTTGCTGCGGCCGGTGATGCGCACGTAGCCCTGGGCATCGAGTCGCGCCAGATCGCCGGTATCGAACCAACCATCGGCATCGGTGCCGTTGAGGTGCGGGCGCTTGAGGTAACCGCCAAAATTGGAGACGGATCGAAGGTAGAGCTTGCCTGCCTCGCCCGGCGGCAAGGCAGCACCGTCGGCATCGACTACTTTGAGCTCAACGCCTGGCAGCGCAAACCCGTCGGTGTTGAAAGCCCGTTCGTCGTCGTCATCCAGCGCGATCAAGGTGACAGCACCGTTTTCGGTCATGCCCCAGGCCGAGACGATCTTGGTGCCCAACACCTGCCGGGCTTGTTCGACCAAGGGCCCCGGAATCGGTGCACCGGCGCATAAAAAGGTGGCCAGCGTGGGGACGGCTTTGCCTGATTCGGCCACATTCCTGGCCAGGTCCGTCAAAAACGGCGTCGATGCCATGGTGAAGCTGGCACCTTCGGCACGAATCAGGTCAATGGCTTTGAGTGGCTCCCACACATCCAGAATCACGGCACTGGCTCGCAGCATGATGGGCATCATCAGCCCGTACATGAAGCCGGTTTGGTGCGCCATGGGCGATGCCATCAGCACCACGTCTTGCTCGCCCAAGCGCAGCCTTTGTGCGTAAGGAATGATGTTGGCCATGGTGGTGTTGGCGGTGTGCATCACGCCCTTGGGCTCGCCGGTCGTGCCCGAGGTGTAGATGATCTGCGTCACGTCGTCGGGGCCGGGGCGATGCGCGGTCAGGATGGCTTGCGCGTCGGGCTCGTTCTCCCAGGCCGGGCCACTGAGCAAGGCCTCAAAGCTGTTGGCACCCGTGCCGTTGACCACCACGATCTGCTTCAAATCCGGCAAGCTGGGCTGCAGCGCCGCGATCATCGCCTCATAGTCAAAACCACGGAACAGCTTGGGGCAAATGACCAGCTTGGCTTCGCCGTGTTTGAGCATGAAGAGCAGTTCGCGCTCGCGAAAAATATGCATCAGCGGGTTCATCACCGCGCCGATGCGTGAACACGCCAGGTAAGTCACCGTGAATTGCCACCAGTTGGGCAACTGGCAAGCCACGATGTCGTTGTGGCCCACGCCCAGGCGCGACAAACCCACGGCCACGCGGTCGGCCATGCTGGCCAGCTCGCGGTAGGTAAACCGCCGGATGCCACCGCTTTCAGCCTGTACTGCAGTCAATGCCAGTTTGTCGGCGCAGGCGGCAACACAAGCGTCCAGCTCGCCATTGATGGTGCGGTCATGCCAATAGCCCTGGGCTACGGCAGCAGCCCGGCGCGGGGCGATGAGGATGGGGTCGAAGTTCATGGTTTTGTCTCCTAAGTCTTACGAGGGCACGGCGGCACGCCCGGCCCGCGTTCGGGCAATCACGGTTTTCATGATCTGGGCTGTACCGTCGCCGATTTGGAAGCCCAGTACATCGCGCAAGCGCTGCTCCATCAGGCCGCGGTCGTAACCACCATGGCCAAACATCAAAAGGCATTGGTGGACAACGTCGTAGGCCAGCTTGGGGCCCCACCATTTGCACATGGCAGCCTCGGCACTGTGCGCAGCGCCTTTGTCTTTGAGCCACAGGGTTTGCAGGCACAAGAGCCGCGCCGCCGTCACCTGGGTGTCGAAATCAGCCAAGGGATGCGACACACCCTGAAAAGCCGACAGCGGTTTGCCAAACGCCTCCCGTTGGGCAACGTATTCCCAGGTTTCTTCCAGTGCCACACGTGCCACGGCCAGCACTTGCAGGCCAATCAGCGCACGGGAGAAATCAAACCCCTGCATCACTTGTACAAAGCCTTTGTTTTCGTCACCCAGGCGGTGGTTCAGCGGCACCCGCACGTTCTCGAAAAAGATGGAACCCCGGCCAATGGCGCGTTGGCCGTGGCAGTCAAACCGGTTGGTGGTGACGCCGGCCGTGTCCATCGGCACCAGCAAAGCGGTGATGCCGTGTGCAGCGGATTCGATTGAACCGGTGCGGCCAAAGACGACAGCAGCGTCGGCTTGGTCAGCCGCCGAAATGGAAGTCTTCTCGCCATTGATGACGTACTCGTTGCCCACCCGCTCCACACGCAAGCGCAGGTTGCCCGCATCCGAGCCACCGCGCGGCTCGGTCAGCGCGATGGCGAACAGCGCTTCGCCCTGTGTGAGTTTGGCCAGCCAGGGCTCGACCACCTCGGGCTGGCCGTGCTGCGACAGAATCTGACCATTGAGCGAGGCCAGCAGGTTGATGTAAGAGATGCTCAAGTCAGCGCGTGCGATCTCCTCATGAATCACACCGGCAGCCAGGCTGCCCATGCCCTGCCCGCCATGGGCTTCGGGCAACTCCGGCGCGATGAAACCCAGCGCGCCCATTTCGCGCATCAGGGTGCGGTCCAGCACACGCGAATCGTCCCGCGCGAGGAAGCCCGGCGCAACGCGGTCAGTGGCAAAGCGGCGGGCGTGTTCGGCCAGTGCCGTGAGGTCTTCGTCGATGTACGGGTTCATGCGCTTGCCTTTGGGTGGGTCGCGGGGTTGGGAATGCCTGGTTGCCTTATTTGGCGTAGGCGCGGAAATCGGGCTTGCGTTTCTCTTTCAGCGCATTCACGCCTTCGCGCGACTCTTCGGTGTCGTAATAGAGTTTGAGCGCCAGCATGCCCAGACCCGCGATGCCGCCCTGGTGGGCCGTGTCGGCGTTAAAACTGCGCTTGGCAATGGCGATGGCCATGGGGCTGCGCTCGCCGATTTCTTCACCCCACTTCTGCACCTCGGCATCGAGTTGCTCGTGTGGCACACACACATTGGCCAGGCCCATCGCAACGGCTTCAGCGCCGGAATAACGGCGGTTCAGGTACCAGATTTCGCGGGCCTTCTTTTCGCCCACCACCCGGGCCAAAAACGCGGTGCCGTAGCCCGGATCAACCGAGCCCATCTTGGGGCCGACCTGGCCAAAGACGGCCTTGTCCGAACAAATCGTCAAGTCGCAAATGGTGGCCAGCACATTGCCGCCGCCGATGGCAAAACCTTGCACCCGGGCGATGACCGGCTTGGGCACATCGCGGATGGCGGTGTGCAGTTCTTCCATCGGCAGGCCGATGGTGCCGCGCCCGTCGTAGTTGCCGTTGTGGGCCGATTGATCGCCGCCGGTGCAAAAGGCCCGCTCACCCGCGCCCGCCAGCACAATGGCACCCACGCGCTTGTCGTACCCGGCTTTGTTCAAGGCCCGAATCAGCTCATCGCAGGTTTGGCCCCGAAACGCATTCATTTTGTCTGCGCGGTTGATGGTGATCCAGGCAACGGTGTTGCGCACGTCGTACAGGATGTCTTCGAATTCCATGATGGGTTCCTTTGGGTTGATGGCTTTAGCCGTGCATGGTCAAGCCACCAGAGACGCTGATGACCTGGCCGGTGATGAAGGAGGCGTCGTCGCTGCCAAAGAAAACAATGGCGCTGGCCAAGTCGTCGGGCTGGCCCAGGCGACCCAGGGGGATAGCGCTGCGGAAGGCTTCGATCAATTTGGCTGGGTCTCGGGCGCCTTCGGCCACACCCGCCAGCAAGGCGGTGTCGGTCGGGCCGGGGCAGACCACGTTAACGGTGATGCTCTGGCGGGCATGTTCACGCGCCAGGGTTTTAGACAAAGCCACCAGCCCGCCCTTGCAGGCGGAGTAGACTGCTTCTCCAGAGGAGCCACCACGCGCGGCATCTGAGGCGATGTTGACGATGCGGCCGTATTTGCGCTCGACCATGCCAGGCAACACTGCATGCAACATGTGCAGCGCGCCGGTCAGGTTGATGGCGATCAGTTTGCTCCACTCATCGGGCACCGTTTTGACAAAAGGTTTGAACACGTCCCAACCCGCGTTGTTGACCAAAACGGAGATAGGCCCCAACGCGCTTTCAGCCGCCGCCACCGCACCATCGACTTCGGCGCGGTTGGTGATGTCACATTTGAAGGCCTGGGCCACGCCGCCTGCTGCCTGGATCGACTCGACCACCTTTTGAGCGGCTTCCAGGTTCATGTCGAACACAGCCACTTTTGCGCCTTCGCTGGCAAAGCGCCGGCAGGTCGCGCCGCCGATGCCGCCACCGCCGCCGGTAACGATGATGGTTTTGTTTTCCAGATTCTTCATGCTTGACTCCTTGGTCTGTTCAGGTTGGTATGCTTGCCGAGTGGATCACCCGTTTTGCATCAATAGGTTGTTATGATTTTGTAGCAATGTATTGTCGTAGTTTAATTTTTGGCAATTGATGTGTCAAGCCTATTTTTCGCGTAAGTACTATGGAAAACCCTTACAAACCAACCTCTTCAACTCGGATGGATTTAGCCAACCGTTTGTTTTTTCGTCTCTATCAATGCGCCAACATGTTGCATAAAACGGGGTCGCGCGCCGTCGAGGCTGAAGGCCTGACCACGCAGCAATGGGCGGTGCTGGGCGCGTTGTCCAGACCCGAAGCTCAAGGCGGCATGAGCGTTGGCGATCTGGCGCGTTACCTGATGGTGAGCCGCCAGAATCTGGCGGGACTGATCAGCCGGATGGAGCGCGACGGGCGAATTGGCACGGCCCCCGACGGCCGCGACCGGCGCTCGCGCCTGGTGACCATGACCGAGGCTGGCGGAAAAGTCTGGAACGCGCACGCACTACCCAAAATTCACGCCTATTACGAGCAGGCGCTGGAGGGGTTTTCAACCAATGATTTGACCCACACCCTGCATTACTTCCTCAAGTTGCTGGACAACATGCAGCGGCTGGATGTGGCGGGTGGCCAGGAGCCCGATTCAGACGAACCCACCTGATGGCTGCGCTGCTCACCGCCCCCCCGATTGAGACCTAAAAACTTCTGTCAATTTATATTTATTAAGCAAATTTATTTATTTTAATCAAATTTGTTATACAATTTATATATAATTATGCAATTAATACGTGAACATAATTGCAAATTTTCTTAATGTAAATTTGTAAAATAATTAAATACACTTTTTAGACCACCATGCAAGCCCTTTGGATGATCCTCGCGTCTTTGTTATTCGCGCTCATGGGTGTAGGCATCAAGTTCGCAGCC